>JANPEN010000240.1:0-12848 GCA_031422955.1 Acidimicrobiia bacterium | reverse complement strand
CGATGATGCGCATCGGCGTGGTCCTCCGGCGCCAGAGCATGGAGCTGTTGGACCAGTGGTACGCGGCGGCGGGCAAGGCGCTGCACGTCGACGGGAACCGGCCCCATCATCCCGATGTGGCCCGGCTCCTGCTGAGCCAGATCGGTGCGGATCCGGCCATCGTGGACGCGTCGATCAATGACCCGTCGACCCACGAGGAGATCAAGGCCGAACACGACAAGGTCATCAATGCCGGAGGCTTCGGTGTGCCCACGCTGTTCTTCCCTGACGGCCAATGTCTGTTCGGACCGGTGCTGCTTGATCCCCCCAGGGGCGAGGCTGCGTTGCGGTTGTGGGATGCGGTGACCGCATGGACGGAGTTCCCGCAGCTCTACGAACTGCAGCGGCCAAAGGGCAACGCCGACGCGGCCGCCATCGCCGAGACGTTCCGGCCCTATCTCCAAGCTCGGGACTGGGTGAGCATCAACCGCGGCAAGGTCGTCGGGTTCGATACCCCCGTCGGGTTCGACATCCCCGTCGGGTTCGACACTGCCAAAGGATCCTGACATGACCGACGCGGCGATGACCGATCCACTTTCCCCCGTGACCGTCCACCAGCACGGTCGCGTGCTGCTCGCCACGATGGACGACGGCCGCGCCAACGCCATGTCCCGGGCGCTGAGCGGGGCGTTGCGCGCCGTGTTGACCCGAGCCGAGCAGGACCCTGAGATCGGCGCAGTGGTCATCGCCGGGCGCCCCGGCCGCTTCTCGGGCGGATTTGATCTCAGCGTGATCCGAGGTGGCGACGCCACCGCCATTCGAGAGATGGTCGACAGCGGGGGCGCCTTGGTGGCCCAGGCCTACGGCGCGTCGGTGCCCGTGGTGGCCGCCTGCACCGGCCACGCGGTGGCGGCCGGCGCCCTGTTGTTGTTGGGCTGTGACCATCGAGTGGGCCCCGACGCCGAGGTGAAGATCGGCCTCAACGAGGTGGCCATCGGCCTGACCCTGCCGGAGTGGGCGTTGGCTATCGCCGCCGAGCGCCTGAGCCGCCGCCATCTCCAAGCATCGGTGGCGAACGCGCAGCTCTACAACGGCGCGGGTGCGGTCGCCGCCGGCTTCCTCGATGCGGTCGTGGAGCCCGATGCTGTCCTCGCCGCGGCCATGGACCACGCGGCGGTGCTGGCCGAACTCGATCCCGCCGCCTACGCGGCAACGGTGAAGGCGCTGCGAGGACCGACGCTCGCCCGCATGGCCGCGAGGTGAAGGCAGCGCCAGTACCTCAGGGTACGGTAGCGGCCGAGCCGCTGGTGACGGTGGCGTTCAGCGTGGCGCAAGCATTTGGGCCGCAAGTGGGCGGGGTGTTGATCGACCACAGCGGCGGCGCGTTCACCACCACGTTCGTGACCGTGGCGGTGGTGTTGGCTGCCTCCGCCCTGTTCTCTGTCCAACTCTGGCGAGCGCCCCACCCGGCGCCCCCGTCGAGACCGTGAGTAGCCTACGAGGCGCGGCGGAGACCAAGACCAAGAACGTGGATTGAAGGACGCCCCATGCAAGTTGGAACCATGCTGTCGATGCCCGGCGACAAGGTCGGCACGAACGTGCTCATCGAGCGGGCCGCCGCCGCGGAGCAGGCCGGCTTCGCCTCCGCCTGGCTGCCCCAGGTTGGCACCGTCGATGCGTTGACCGCGTTGGCGCTGGCCGGTCGGTACACGAGTCGCATCGAGCTGGGCACTGCGGTGGTGCCCACCTATCCCCGGCATCCGACCGTGCTCGCCGAGCAGGCGCTCACCGTGCAGGACGCCACCAACAACCGACTGGCCCTGGGCATCGGGCTCAGTCACAAGTTCTTCATCGAAAACAGCCTCGGCCTCGATTACTCCAAACCGATCCCGCACACACGCGAGTACCTGACCATTCTTAACGGGTTGCTGGCCGGCGAGTACGTCAAGCACAGCGGTGTGCTGTATACGGTAAAAGCACAGGTGTCCGTCTTCGGTGCCACCAAGCCACCGGTGCTGGTTGCCGCGCTGGGTCCAGCCATGCTGCGGCTGTGCGGACGGCTGGCCGACGGCACCATCACCTGGATGGGTGGCATCG
The DNA here is from genome assembly GCA_031422955.1 of Acidimicrobiia bacterium. Lineage (GTDB taxonomy): Bacteria > Actinomycetota > Acidimicrobiia > Acidimicrobiales > CAIXPF01 > CAIXPF01. The sequence goes on along the minus strand of JANPEN010000240.1, from coordinate 10,772 downwards.
AGTACCTGCGAAACGTGGCCATCCCGACCATGAGCGCGGCCGCACAAGCGGCGGACCGTCCGCCGCCGCGCTTTGTGGCCATGGTGCCCGTGCTCCTGTCCGACGACGTGGGCGCAGGCCGCGATACCGTCAACGAAGCGTTTCGCAGCTATGGCCAGATCCCGTCCTATCGAGCCACTCTCGAGCGAGGCGGCGCGGCCGTGCCGGCCGACGTCGCCGTCATCGGCAACGCCGACGCCATTGCCGCCGGCATGCAGGCCTTCGCCGAGGTCGGTGTCACCGACTTTGCCGCGGACGACCCTCCATTGGCCGCGTCCGCCCAAGCAACCATGGAGCAGTTGTCCACGCTGGCGACGCTGGTGACGCTGGCCACTCCTGGCCCGTAGCTCAGCTCAGCGATCCCCTAGCCCTAACATCGGCCCTGGAGCGGTCCTTCCGGCGCTTGTCTCGAGCCTTCCCCGAACAAAAGCGGTGCAACGCCATGCTGCTTGCCGATCTACGAGTTCTCGATCTCACCGACCATCGCGGTGAGCTGGGCCCCTGGCTGCTGGGCTTGTTGGGCGCGGAGGTAATCCGGGTCGAACCGCCAGGCGGCTCACCGGCGCGGCGCGAGCATCCGTTGGTCGAGGACGGTCCGCAGGATCTGCGCAGTCTGCAGTTTCGTGCCTATAACGACGGCAAGCGTTCCATGGCCGTGGATCTACTCAGTGAGGAAGGGCGCCGTACGTTCCTCGACCTGTTGGCCGGTTCGGACATGGTTTTCGAGTCCGGCCCGCCTGGTGCGCTGGCCGAGGCAGGGATCACCGAAGCGGATCTGCTCCGCGCCAGCAACCGGTTTGTCCACGTGCTCGTTACTCCCTTCGGTGCGCACGGGCCCCGGGCCACCCAGCCCGCATCGGAGCTGACCATCGCCGCCCTGGGCGGCCCTATGAGTCTGCAGGGTGTGGGCGAACGCGCTCCGGTCAAGGTCTCCGTGCCGCAGGTGTGGCGCCATACGGGCGCCGAAGCGGCCGTAGCGGCCATGATTGCCTACTCGCGCATGAGCCGTTGCGGTGAGGCGCAGTTCGTGGACGTTTCGGCGCAGAGCGCCATGACCTGGACCATGCTCAACGCCATGGAAGCCCACGAGGTGCAGGGCTTCGATTTCGAACGGGCCGGTCTGAAGCTGCAACTTGCGGTCGATCTGCAGCTCGGCCATCGCACCAAGGACGGTTATTCCTGTCAGGTCCCCACCGGAGCCACCTGCGCGCCCATGGTGGGTTGGTTGATCGAGGAAGGCATCGTGGCGTCGAACTGGGCCGATCAGGATTGGCGCACCTACGACCGTCGAGCCCTCTCCGGCGAGCCGATGGACCAGACCTACCCCGAGATCGCCGCCGCCATCGACGAGCTGTGCTCGCGTTACACCCGCGCCGAGCTTTTGGTGAAAGGCCTCACCCACGGCACCACGTTCGCGCCGGTGAACGGGATCGCGGATCTGTTGGCGTTCGAGCACCTCGAGGCTCGGTCGTTCTGGAGCGAGGCGGTCCGCTCGCCCGATGCGCCGCAGGCGCGTTATCCCGGTTGGCCTGTCACCGTGAACGGTCAGCGTCCGCCCCGGGCGGGCTCGGTGGCTGCCCTCGACGAACACGGTGCGCAGTTGCGGGCCAGCCCACGCCGTCAGCCGGGGCGGCTGGCCCCGTTAGAACGGCGGGCCGGCGCGCTTCCGCTCGAGGGTATCAAGGTCGCCGATTTCAGTTGGATTGGCGTCGGACCGATTACCGCCCGCTGTCTGGCGGACCACGGCGCCACCGTTGTGCGGGTGGAATCGGAGCAGCGCCCCGACGGCTTGCGGGTCCAGCCCCCGTTCAAGGACGGTGTGTTCGGCCTCAACCGCAGCAACTTCTACGGGAGTTTCAACACCTCGAAGCTATCTGTCTCCCTCGATCTGGCCAACCCCGCCGGGGTGGCAGTGGCCCGGCGGCTGACCGACTGGGCCGACGTGGTGATCGACAGCTTCCGGCCCGGCGTCATGCAACGCCTGGGGCTGGGGCCAGAGCACATCCACGCCAACAATCCGAGTGCCATCACCGTCACCACCTCGCTGCTGGGCGGCGGCGGCCCGATGTCCTCGATGGCCGGTTACGGCTTTCATGCCGGTGCCATTGCCGGGTTCACCGACCTGGTCGGTTGGCCCGATCTTCCCCCCGATGGGCCGTGGATGGCGTACACCGACACCATATGTCCGAGGTTTTTGGCCACTACGATCCTCGCCGCGCTCGATCGCAGGGCGCGCCAGGGCGAAGGCTGTCACATTGAAGGCGCTCAACTGGAGATGGCCTTGCATTTTCTCGCACCGGAATTGCTTGACCATCAGATTACCGGCCGCACGCCGAGCCGGATCGGTAACCGCGACCCTCACCTGGCCCCCCAGGGGGTGTATCGCTGCGCCGGGGACGATGAGTGGTGTGCCATCACCATCGAAAGCGACGAGGCGTGGACTCGTTTTGTGGGGGCGATTGGTTCCCCCCAGTGGGCGACCGCGCCCAGCTTCACGAGCCTGGCAGGGCGTCTGGCCAACCACGACACGCTCGATGACCACATTGGCCTCTGGAGTGCTGATCGCACCGCGGAAGCAGTGGAAGCCTTGCTGCGAGCCGCGTCAGTGGCGGCGGGCAAGGTGCAACGCTCGCGTGATTTGAGCCAGGACCCGCAGTATCTCCATCGCGGATTTTATCATCACCTAGAGCATTCTGAGGTGGGGGTCGTGCCGTACGCAGGACATCAGTTCCACATTCGTGGTTACGAAAGCGGCCCTCGCTGGGCCGCGCCGACACTCGGCGAGCACACCTACCAGGTCCTCAGCGAACTGCTTGGTATGGACTCCGAGGAGATCGCCGATGCCGCCGTGGCCGGGGCCATCGGCTGAACCCACCCGGGGTCATGCCCACCGTTCGCTCGTAGCGCAGGCGGGCCGCCGGGCTGCGTCGTAGGCTCTGGCTATGGACCCCAGCTTGGAGCGCGAGGCGGCGAAGGGCCCTGCCCGCCTCGACCGGCTCGACCGCCTAGACCGCCTGGCCGACAAGCTTGAGATAGCCGACGTGCTGGCCCGTTATTGCCGAGGCGTAGACCGTTGCGATCTCGACACCCTCACCTCGGTGTATCACCCCGACGCCACCGACGATCACGGCACCTTCCGCGGCCCCGCCCATGAGTTCGCCGCCTGGGCCGTGCAAGGGGCCCGCCAGTTCTGGCACAGCTCCCATCACAGCGTGCACAACGTGTTGGTGGAGTGGATCTCCGAGGACGCGGCCCACGTCGAGAGCTACGTGTTGGGTTTCAACCGGCGCCTGTCGGTCCCGTCCCATCCGCCCGATGACGGGGTGGTGGAGGTGTTTGCCGGTCGTTACGTCGACCGCTTCGAGCGGCGCCTCGGTCTATGGAAGATCGCTCACCGCCAAGCCCTGCGGGACGTGGACACCCTGCTCGATCGGCGGCGCTGGGCGGGTAGGATCCCTGAAGGCGCTCGCTTTCCCGATGATCCGGTGTACCAGCAGCGCCCAGCAGACCATCCCGACTTCCCGGGCCGTTGAACGGCGACGGGGAATGGGCTGGGCCAGGCTTCGCCTCCGGCGCAAGCTGGGCGAGAGCGAGCCCGGTGTTGGATCGGGCTGAGAGAAACGGACGCAAGATGGCGCGAGGGCAACTTACCCGGACGGCCGAGGCCGTCTTGGCCGCGACCCGAGGTGATGTCAGGGTGATGGTCGGCCATTCCGATCAGTATCCCGAGTCAGAGCGGGCGGACCTTCGCCGGTACGTCAACGACGGTGGCTCACTGGTGGTCGTGCCGGTGGGTGAGGACCCCTGGCAGAGCAACCTCACCGGCGTGGCGATAGCAGCTGAGCTCCCTAGGGCCGAGTGGATCGTGAACGTTTGCTCGCGTCCCGAGGCTGCCCGCCTCGCCGCCGAGGTGCCCTTCACTTCACCGTTTCGGGAGCTGCTGGCGATGGCCGGGGATGTCGAGGTCGTGGCGACGTGCAGCGTCGGCTGGAAACAGACCCCGACCCTGACGCTGCGCCCCGTCGGTCGGGGCAAGGTGCTCTGTGTGGGTTTTACCGATGTCGAGGCGTTGCTGCTTCACCCCGTGCTCGGTCGCTACTGCGACCGGCTGCTGGGTCGAGGATTCGAGGTGGGCTCGGTGCGTTCCCTGGGTCTCGCCGTGGTCGGCTACGGGCCTTTCGGGGGCATGGGCTATCTCCACGGTCTTGCCGCGTCCGAGACCGCCGGTCTGGATTTTGTGGCCGCCGTCGATGCTTCGACGCCGCGTTTGGCCGTCGCTGCCCAAGAGTTTCCCGGTGTACGCACCTACCTCGATAGTGCGAAGTTGGCCGGCGACGACGCGGTGGACATTGCCGTGGTGGCCACCCCGCCGTCCCAACACGCCGAGCTTGCCGTTGCCCTGCTCGATGCTGGCAAGCACGTGGTGGTGGAGAAGCCCATGTGTTTCACCGTGGCGGAGGCCGATCGGATGCTCGCCGCGGCAGCCGCCAACGACCGGGTGTTGACCGTGCATCAGAGCCGGCGATGGGATCCGGACTACCTGGCTCTGAGAAGAGCGGTGGAGGGGGGCCAACTGGGCGAGGTATTCAACGTGGAAACGTTTGTGGGCGGCTTCGAGCATCCCTGCCGGGCCTGGCACTCGGAGGAGTCGGTGTCTGGTGGTGCTGTCTACGACTGGGGATCCCACCACATCGACTGGATCCTTCGACTCTACGGTTCGGCTCCCTCGCGCCTGGTTGTCACCAGCCACAAGCGGGTTTGGCACGATGTGACCAACGCCGACCAGATCACCGTGGCGATGTACTGGAACGACGGTCGAGAAGGGACCTTCCGCCAGAGCGATCTTGCTGCGCTGCGTCGCCCCAAGTTCTACGTGCAGGGCACCAAGGGAACGCTCGAGGGTCACTATCGCCCGGTCGGTTTTGAGTCTGTGGAACCGGGTCGCGGCTATCGCCAACAGACGTCCCACCATGCCGAGGCCCCAGTCAGCCTTCGCCTGGTGACCCATGAGGGCGGCTACGGGCTGATCGACCAGCACCTTCCGCTGCTGATGGATGAGGAGTGGGGGTTCCACCGCAACCTGGCCGACCATCTCCTCCTCGGTGAAGCGCTCGCCGTACCGGGCGAACAGGCAAGGGCGGTTGTGGCGGTGCTGGAAGCGGCCCAACGCGCGGGTAACAACGGGTACTGTGTCCTCGATCTGGATGGGGGTTCGTGACCGCGATCGGGAGCGCCTCGCACGTCAACGCGCCCAACCCGCTCCGCATCGGCTTGATCGGGGCCCGCTCGTGGGTGGCCAACCAGGCGGTCATACCGGCCATCGAGGCCAGTGCGAGCTGTGTGCTCGTGGCGGTAGGATCATCGGGCGGCCCGGTGCCCCAGCACCTCGCCCATCTCGATACCGGTGGGTATGACGGGGTGCTTGCCCATCCGGATGTCGAGGCGGTCTACGTGCCGCTGTCCAATGACCAGCACCGTCCCTGGGTCGAGCGGGCCGCCATGGCCGGCAAACATGTCCTGTGCGAAAAGCCCCTCGGGCTCGATGGCGCCGACGCGGCAGCCATGGTGGCAGTCTGCGAGGGGGCCGGGGTGGTGCTGGCCGAGGCGTGGATGACCCCCTTTGGGGCCCGTTGGGCCGAGATAGTGGGCCGAGCGGCCACCGGCCAACTCGGCGAGATCCGCCACCTGGCTGCCACCTTCACCTTTCCCTTGGATCCGAAGCAGACCGACAACTACCGGTGGAACCCCGGCCAGGGCGGCGGCGCTCTGCTCGACGTGGGCATCTACGCCCTCGGTGCCGCGGTGGCCCTGTGGGGAGCCGAGCCGTCCATCGTGCATGCCGCCGCCTCGAGGGGTGTCACAGGGGTGGATCTCAGCACCTCCGCCTGGTGCCAGTGGGACGCGTCGCGCACGGCGTCGATCCTCGTCTCCTTCGAGTTACCCGAATGCCAGCGGCTCGAGGTGGTCGGTACCTCGGGACGCATGGTCGCCGAAGGTCCCGCCTTCACCGGAGGACCGTTCGCTACTTCCTATGCGTTCGAAGCGAGCGACGGGGACACTTTCCCGGTGCCGGTGGTGGGTAACGACCCCTATCTGCACATGCTGGACGCCTTCGCCGACGCCGTTCGTAGCCGCCGACCGTGGCCCCGCTCGCCGGCAGAGACGGTAGCCATGGCCTGCCTGCTCGATCGGGTTCGCCAGGCGGGGCGCTGAAGCGGTCCCCTTCATGATTTCGTTCGTCGCGCACCTGGGCTCTCCGATGGCGCCCTGTCGCGGACCGGGCCCATGAGGTCGCGCCAGGTGTCTGCCCTCTGGACCGTCCGCGTCCGGCGGCGGACCCTGGTGGGTTCAGCCGAGGAGCTGATAGGTGCCCCGGCTCACTCGTTCGATGCGGTCCTTGAGAACCTCGTAGCGCATGGCGTCGGCGAGGACTTTGACGGTGTCGGAGGTGTGGATGAAGTAGCCGCGACGGTGCAGCATGGCGTGCAGCTCGACCAGGGTGCAGGCTTGGGCGCGTTGGCGCAGGATGTCGATGCAGGTGGCCCGTAAGCGGCGTCCCGATAGCCCGATGGCGTCGTTGGGGATCGGCGGGAGCGCACGGCGTCCGTCGCCGAGGGGTCGCCGAGCTCGTTTATTGAGGCTGGGCCACAGACGGCGGTGCTCGCTACGCAGCGCTTGGGCGGTTTGATGGCGTTCCTTGGCCATCTCGTCGAGCTTGTGGTCCATCTCGGCTAGCCGATTGCGGAGTTGCCCGCATCGCTCAAGGGACTGCCGGCGTTTGCGGCCATGGAGAAAGCCTTCGCCTCGGAACGGATCAACAGGGTGTGCCATCTCGGGATCTCCGATCAGCAGGCAAGTGGTCCGGGCCCACCCGGACACAAGCGCATTTCTTCGAAAAGCCCAAACACTGCCGGGAGGGCTCGACCCGCACCCCCATCCTCGCACGAGGGTATGACAACGAACCCCCGCCCCCCATTTTTCCGCCTTACGGTCCGAATCGTCAACGAATCGGACCGTAAGGGCCAAAGTTTCAGTACGGATGCGGGAGGGGAAGGGCCGGGTATGTCGAGTGGCCTGGGGGGCGTACGGGGAGACTTCGCCGCTAGGTCCTCAGCCCGGCCCGGCGGAGGGCATCCGCTATGGCCCCGGTGGGCGCGTCTCTTGCTGGCCGATTTCCCGGGGCAGTTCCCGGCGTCAAGCCTGGGTGGGGCCGGTCCCTATTCGACCCAGGGGCTCGGGGGGCGTCCGGCCCCGCCGAGTGGGAGCCGTCGCTGATCTCGTCGTCGAGGCGCAGGGTGAGGGAGATGCGTTGACGGGCCAGGTCGACCTCGAGCACCTTGACCTTGACTACGTCGCCAGGTTTGACGATGTCTCGCGGGTTGGCCACGAACTTCTTCGACAGGGCCGAGATGTGCAGCAGGCCGTCCTGGTGCACGCCGACATCGACGAAGGCCCCGAAAGCGGCGACGTTGGTCACGGTGCCTTCCAAGACCATACCGGGTTGCAGGTCGCTGATCTTCTCGACCCCTTCTGCGAAGGTGGCGGTGGTAAAGCTCGGACGAGGGTCGCGCCCGGGCTTGTCCAACTCGGCCAGGATGTCCGTAATGGTGGGTAGCCCGAAGCGCAAGTCGACGAAGTCGGCGGCGCGCACCGTGGCCAACACGGCGGTGTTGCCGATCAAGGAGGGCACGTCGCTACCCAGCTGCTTGGCCATGCGCCGTACTATTGGGTATGCCTCGGGATGCACTGCCGACGCGTCGAGGGGGTCCTCACCGTCAGGTATGCGCAGGAAGCCGGCGCATTGCTCAAAGGCTCGATCGCCCAGCCGTGGTACCTGCTTGAGGGCGGATCGTTTCGGGTAGCGGCCGTTGGCGTCACGGTGGGCAACGATGTTGGCGGCCAATAAAGCGGTGATGCCCGACACCCGCTGGAGCAGCGGCGCCGAGGCCGTATTGACGTCGACCCCTACCGCGTTGACGCAATCTTCCACCACCGCATCGAGGGACCGAGACAGCTTCAGCTCCGACAGGTCGTGCTGGTACTGGCCGACACCGATCGATCTTGGGTCGATCTTCACCAGTTCGGCCAGTGGGTCCTGCAATCGACGGGCGATGGACACCGCCCCCCTCAGCGTCACGTCGAGCTCGGGCAGCTCCGCGGAGGCGTAGGCGGAGGCGGAGTACACCGATGCCCCCGCCTCTGACACGATGGCTTTGGTCAGACTGAGCTGCGGGGCTGATTGCACCAACGCCCCGGCCAGCTTGTCGGTCTCGCGGGATGCCGTTCCGTTGCCGATGGCGACGAGCTCTACCCGGTGCTGTTCGGCCAACTGGCGCAGGGTGAGGAGCGCCTCCTCCCACCGGCCTTGGGGTTTGTGGGGGTATACGGTGGCGGTAGCCACCACTTTTCCGGTGGATTCGATTACCGCCACTTTGGTGCCACTGCGGTAGCCGGGGTCCAATCCCATTGTGACCCGGGCTCCGGCCGGCGCCGCCAGCAGCAGGTCGCGCAGGTTCGAGGCGAACACTTGCACCGCGGCCTCTTCGGCCGCCTCCCGCAGGCGCACGCGAAGGTCGATCGACAACCGCAGACGGATTCGGCTGCGCCAGGCCAAGCGAATAGTTTCCGCCAACCAACGATCGGCGGGCCGGCCCCGATCGGCCACCCGGAACCGGGCCGCGATGGTGCGCTCGTAGCTGCTGGGCTCCTGCGGTGGTCGTGGCGCAGCGGCCGCCGGCTCGGGGTCGAGATCGAGGTCGAGGATCTCCTCCTGCTCACCCCGAAACAAGGCCAGAATGCGATGCGAAGGCAGCTTGGTCAACGGCTCAGCGAAGGTGAAATAGTCCGAGAATTTGGCCCCCACCTCCGCTTTTGCCTCGCGGACCTTGGCCACCATGGTTCCCTGCGACCACATTCGCTCCCGCAGTTCGCCCACCAGGTCGGCGTCTTCACCGAAGCGCTCGATGAGGATGGCCCGGGCCCCTTCCAGAGCTGCGGCGCCGTCGGCCACGCCGTGCTCAACGCTGATGTAGGCCCCCGCCACCGCATCGGGGTCGAGATTGGGGTCTCCCAGGAGGGTGTTGGCGAGGGGCTCGAGCCCCGCCTCGCGAGCAGTTTGGGCCTTGGTGCGCCGCTTCGGTTTGAACGGCAGATAGATGTCTTCCAGGCGGGACTTGGACTCGGCCTCTGCGATCAGGGCGGCCAGGGGATCGGTGAGCTTGCCTTGGGCCCGAATCGATTCCAGCACCACTGCCCTGCGCTCTTCGAACTCGCGGAGATAACCCAGTCGCTCATGCAGCATGCGGAGCTGGGCATCGTCGAGGCCGCCGGTGGCCTCCTTGCGATAGCGGGCAAGGAAGGGCACAGTCGCCCCGGCGTCCAGCAGCTCGATGGCGGCGCGAACCTGGCTCGGACGAGCCGATAGCTCGCCGGCGATCTTCTCGTCGATGGACATCGATCAGGCAGCCGCACCGGCGGCGCGGGCTGCCGTCACCTCGTGCAATGCTCCAGTGGCCACGTCGAAAATGAAATTGTAGATAGGGATCCTCCCCGGGACCAGCGGGTGGTTACGAATGCGCTGCACGTCTTCCAGCAAGCTCTGGGCTTGTTCGCCGATGGTCAACCAGTCGACGTAGTTGGCCTCGGCCGAACCCGGCCCGGGGCCCTCGTCGTGGAAGGTGACATAGCTCGCGTTGGCGGCGAGCACTTCATTGACAACCGACATGACTGCTCCAGGGTGTTGACGGCCTCCCTCTGGAGGCCCACCGACCGACCGTAGTGGCTCGGAGCCGATCAACACGTCCACCCGGTTGGCGGTTGGGCGGCCTGCGGATGCCGGTGACGCAAATCGGCACAGCGGCGCATAGTCGGCCCCCAGCTCGCGTCCGCGGTCCGGTGGCGAAAAGGGCATGCCGAGCATTCGTGGCCGACCCTGCCGAGCGGGCCGGCCCCGAAATCTGCTGACCGGCGGTCCCGGCTTTAGTTCTCGAATAGGACTCGCCCAGCCAGGGCGTCGACCCTGACGGGTCCGAAGGCCCGGGAGTCCGAGGAGGTGAATCGGTTGTCACCCAGCAGGAAGACGTGCCCTTCGGGTACCAGGTCGGGTCCAAAGAAGAACCCTTCCATCCCGGTGTTGTCAATGGTCGCTCCCTCGGCCACCACGTGACCGTTGAGCACAAGGGCGCCGTCCTCGATGCCTACCCAGTCTCCCTCCACGGCCACGACTCGTTTGACCACGTCCAGATCGTTGCGAGGATCCTTGGTGGTGACGATGTCACCTCGGTGGGGCGCGCCGAAGCGGTACGTCAGTTTCTCAACGATGACCAGGCTCCCTGGCCGCAGCGTTGGGGCCATGCTGTCGCTGTCGACCCGCAGTGGCTCGAGCGCGAAGGCTCGAACCACCAGTAAGGCCGTTATGAGGAGTCCGAGCCTGATGATCCAACGAGCCGCGGCGCGTTCGGCCGGTGTCTCCGCCGCTCGGCGGGAGGCTTCCTTGGTGGCGGAACGGGCCATCGTTAGCTGAGCACGCCTGCGAAGGCGAGCCCCCACAGTGTTACTCCTGCCACCATAAGCCCGTTGACCGCCTGCCGGCGTGCCGGCGCCGACAGAAGGCCGGTGAACACGAGAATGGAGAGAACCTCAAGTACTAGGGTGAACAGATCCAAGGGCCCGACTCGGCGCTCCGCTCCAGGAATGATGGCCCTGCCCGGGTCGAGGGAGGCACCATGGGCCGA
>JANPEN010000239.1:0-3221 GCA_031422955.1 Acidimicrobiia bacterium | reverse complement strand
CGGCCAACTTGGCCAACGTGTTCATGTCGATGATGGGGCTATCCATCTGGCTCGTATGGCCGTTGTTCCTCACCCAGATCTGGGGTTATAGCCTGCTCCAGGCCGGGCTGGCCATCACCCCAGGGCCGATCTGTTCGGCCGGGGTGGGCTTACTGGCCGGGCGCCTGGCCGATCGCCACGGGCCCCGCCTCCTCATCTCGGTGGGGTCGGTGTTTCCCATCCTGTCCCTGCTGTGGATGGTGTGGCGCTTCGGGCCAGAGGCTCATTACTTCACCACGTTCCTTCCCGCCACCGTGCTGTTCTCGTTGGGTTTCGGGTTGACCTTCTCGCCCTTGAACGGTGCCGCCCTGCGGGGGGTGGATCCCTCCGCCTTCGGGGAGGCCAATGCCACCTTCAACACCGTGCGCAACCTCGGCGGCGGCCTGGGGGTGGCCATGGTGGTGGCCCTGTTGGGCAACGCCCAGCCCATCCCCTTCGCCCGCTTCGACCACACCTTCTTCGCCATGGCCTTCCTCGGCATCGTCCCGGTGGTGGTGGTGGGTCTGTTCTATCCCCGCGGCGCCGATACCCCCGGCTGAGGCCGTCGTGCTACCTTCCCATCAACGCCGTGACGCCTGCCCAGGCCCCAGGGTGGGGAGCGACCGATGACGCCGATCGACCTGTCCTACGGCCGTACCTTCGGGAACGGCTTCCCCCATCCCTTCTTCACCTGGCTCCGCCAGCACGCGCCGGTGTGGTGGCACGAGCCCACCCAACACACCCCCGACGGGGTGGGCTTCTGGGTGGTCAGCCGCTACGCCGACGTGGTGGCCCTGTTCAAGGACGCCGTCACCTTCTCCTCGGAGTTGGGCGGCACCCAATTGGCGGCCAGCAACGGCGCCGGCGTGCAACTGAACCAGACCGATGACCCCCACCATCGCAAGCTGCGGGCCCTGGTCAACAAGGGCTTCACCCCCCGCATGATCGGCCGGCTAGAGGATGATCTGCGGCAACGGGCCCGCCTGCTGGTCGACGCGGTGGTCCCCGGCGAGCCGTTCGATTTCGTCACCCAAGTGGCCCGCGAACTTCCCCTGCAAGCCATCTGCGGGGTGTTGGGGGTGCCCCAGAGCGACCGGGCCGCCCTGGTCGACATCGTGGATCGGGGGGTAGGGGCGGAAACGGGCGAGGTCATGGCCATGCAGTACGTGCGCCAACTCAGCGCCTACGCCCGCCAGCTGCTGGTCGACAAACGGGCCAACCCGGCCGACGACATCCTCTCCGTCATCGTGCACGCCCGCCTCGAAGATGGCTCTCAACTCGATGATCGCGATCTTCGGGCCTTCTTCAACCTGCTGTTCCCCGCCGGGGCGGAGACCACCCGTAGCGCCATCGCCGGTTCCCTGCTGACCTTCATGGAACAACCCGACCAGTTCGCCTCCATGCGCGAGGACCCCTCCGTGCGCCGCCGCGCCGTGGAGGAGATCGTGCGTTGGACCTCGCCCTCGGTCTACAAACGACGCACCGCCTCCCGAGACGTGGAGTTGGGCGGGCAGATCATCAAGGCCGGGGACAAGGTTACGTTGTGGGAAGCATCGGCCAACCGCGACGAGGACGTGTTCGTCGACCCCTTCCGCTTCGACATCTACCGCGACCCCAACCCCCATGTCGGATTCGGTCTGGGCACCCACTTCTGTTTGGGGGCCAGTCTGGCCCGCCTTGAGATCAAGGTCATGTACGACGAGCTGCTCGAGCGCTTCGGGCATTTCGAGCCGGTCGGCACCCCCACCTGGACCAACAACAACCGCCTGGTCGGCCTGACCAGCCTGCCGGTGCGGGCCTCCCTGGCCGCCCCGATCGGCGCCGGCCGGTCCAGCTAGCCCCAGCAAAGCCGCAGCTCGCCCGCCGGGCTCATGCCTAGCCTCCCTTTACTCGAACAACTCGGCCGCGGCGAGGTCAGCGATGCGGTCCCCGTCGTAGCCCAAGACCTCGGTCAGCACATCGAAGGTGTGCTCGCCGAAGGTAGGTCCCCCGTGGGTGACCACCGCCGGGGTACGGGAAAGGCGGAACCGGCTGGCTTCCACGACGGTGTCGCCTTGGGTGGCATGAGAAACGGACACGAAATGGCCCCGGTGGGCCAACTGGGGATCCGCGGCCGCCTCGGGCGAGTTCTGCACCACATGGGCGGCCACCCCCGCACCCTGCAAGCAAGCCATCAGTTCGGCGCCATCTTGGCCGCTGGTCCACGCCTCGATCAGCTCGTCCAGTTCCTCCCGCCGGCCGTGGCGTTCGGCGCCCGACAGCCCGGCCAGCTCGGGCCGGCCCAGCAAACCGGTCAATGTCACCCACATCTCATCGCTGGCACAGGCGACCGCGATCCAGTTGTCCGGCCCGGCGCAGCGGTAGACGCCGTGGGGGGCGAACACCCGGTCTCGATTGCCGGCCCGCTCCCAGATTCGCCCGTTGACGCCGCAATCGAGCAGGGCCGGGGCCAACAGATGCAAGGCCGCCTCACCCTGGGACAGATCAACATACTGCCCGGTACCGGTCGCCCGGCGGTACTCGAGGGCGGCCATCACCCCCACCACCAGCCAGCGGGGCGAGGTGTAGTCGGTATAAGCCCCAAAGGGACCGCAGGGAGCCCGGTCGGGCCAGCCCACCGGATAGAAGAACCCCGAGATGGCCGCGGCCATGGTCCCGAACCCGGCGATCTTGGCCAGGGGTCCGTTCTGGCCCATCAGGCAGCTGGAGGCCATGACGATGTCGGGTCGGCGGGCCCGGATGGCCTCGTAGTCGATGCCCCACGCGGCCATGGCCCGAGGCGAGAACGACTCGAGCACCACGTCGGCCCAGTCGATCAGATCCCAGATGACGTCGAGTGCGCCCGGCTTGGTCATGTCCAAGGCCAGGTCCCGTTTCCCTGCGTTGAGATTGTTCCACAGCCCAGAGTTATCAGGGTTGCCCACGTCGTCGCGGAAGGGCTGGAGATTGCGGGCCGCGTCGATCTTGTTGACCGACTCGATGCGGATGATGTCCGCCCCGTAGTCGGCCAGCACCCGGGAAGCGGCCGGACCGGCCATGACCCACATCAGGTCGAGCACCCTGAGCCCGTGCAAGGAGGGCTGCGTGTTGGGCCGGGCCGGGCTGACGGCCACGTTGGGCGAACGGGGTGGTTCGGCCAGCACCTCGGCGCTGTGCGCGCCCAGCTTGGGGGCGGGCGGCAAGGTGGCCAGCGGGGTGGCGCT
>JANPEN010000238.1:0-15350 GCA_031422955.1 Acidimicrobiia bacterium | reverse complement strand
CTGCCAGCCGGTCTTGGCACAGGTCTCCTCCAGTGTCTCCAAAAACCGCGCCCGATCCTTGTCATCCTTGAAAATCTCCTCACGCCGGTCTCCGCGATTCATCACATGATAAATCGCGCCTGGATATTCCACCCGTAATTTCCGTGCCATGCCTCGAAGTGTGCGCAACGGATGGCGAGTAGTCAATACCAAGAACCGACCCCTTTATGGCGAGTAGTCAATACCAAGAACCGACCCCTTTAAGAACCGACCCCTTTACGACCCCTTTACTTTACGGAACAGATCTGGGCGTGGCGCGCTTCTATCTGCCTCCCCTTCGTCGTCCTGTAGTGAGCGTCAGCGCCGACGACATCAAGGCAGCTACGGGCTACTACAACCTCTTTGGCGGGCAGATCCTGCGGGTAACCGGTGGGAATGGATTCCTGGAGTTGGACGGAGCTGGTCTTGACGGACGCTTCGTTCCACGGCGGGGAACCGATTTGCCGCGGAAGGTCCCGATCACGAACTAAACCTGTCGGTCACCAACGGCCACATTGATTCGGCGACCATTAGGTTTGACGGCCAGTCCGCGGAGCTCTGCCGGTTGGGCCCGCTCGTTCGTACGGTCGGACCGTCTCCCGACCCAAACCCGGAACTGACCCGGCGAATCGAGTCGGCGTTGGTGGCGCTTGGTCCGGGTGTCCGTGACAAGGATGATCTATCGGTTCTCTCGCCCCAGACGAAGTCGGATTTCGGGCAGAATCCGGTCGGCGAGGTGGCGGGAGTGACGGCCTTCGTCCTCTCCAGGGGCGGGAGCGAGGAGACCGCCGGCGGAAGCGCCTCGGACCCTGCCGGGTCGACCAGAGGGTCCGGTGACACCACCGCCGCTGGGGCAGGCGACCGCGACCCGGCCAGTAGCACCAGTAGCAGCTTGACCGCCACCAACGCGGCTGGTGGTGGTCAGCCGGCCCCGGGCAAGGCCTCCGCTGATGCCATGTCCAGCGTGTCCGCCGGCACCTACACCGTTGGGCTCAACCCTCCGGGGGCGGAATCGGCCCGGTCCCGACCGGTGGAGCTCAAGGCGTTCTTCTTGGACACCTTCGAGGTGACCAACAAGGAATACGACGCTTTTGTCCAGCAGCGGGGGGCCCCGCCGGCCACCGCCTGGCCGGGTCGGCGGGTGCCCGACGCGCAACTGGATCATCCCGTCCACGGCGTCGAGTGGGTCTGGGCCCGGGCCTACTGCAACGCCCTGTCCAAACGGCTGCCGACCGAGGCCGAGTGGGAGGCCGCCGCCCGAGGCCCCGACGCGCGCCTCTATCCGTGGGGAGGGGACCGGGCCCAGGTCGACATCGACACCGCCGGCAGTCGCCCGGCAGGCTCCACCGCCGGCAACGTCAGCGTCTTCGGCATCCAGGACAGCGTGGCCTCCGTGTGGGAGTGGGTGGACAAGCCCTACGACGCGGCCCCGAGCGGCCAACAGGTGCGGCATGGCGGTGAGAACGGCCGGGTGCGCGACGGTGCGGCCATGCGCCAGGTAGTGGATCCGGCTAACAAGTCCGTGATCGCGGAGACCGGGTTCCGTTGTGCCGCGGATCAGGTTGATCCTGCCGTCACGGCCGGCAAGTTGAACCCCGACACCGTGCTGCCGGACCCGGTAGAAACCACCATGGTCACCCAGGTTCAAGGCAGCGGACCGGGAACGGTGCTGGTCGAGGACAACTTCGAGACGCGTTCCAGCGGTTTCCGGGAGGGCAGCGGCGCGGATCACGCGGTCGGCTACTACGCCCCTAGCTGGTATCACCTCGAGGCCACCGGGACCCGAGTGCAGACGGTCTCCACGGGCGGCTACAGCTACGAGAACGCCTCCGTCGAGACCCATGTCCACGTCGACGGCACGACGACGGGCCACGGCCGGGTTCGCTACGGGCTACTGGTGCGGGCCACGGGAGATCAACGGCCGCCCCTCGCCAGCGGCGGACCGCCACGGGTGTCCAACTTCATGGCCTTCACCATCGATCCCCGCGCCGGGCGCTGGGAGTTGCTCCAAGAAGACGCCCAGCCGTTGCGGTTGGTGCAGTCGGGGCCCCTGCCAGCAGGGGTCCGAGGTTTCGACAAGGCCCGTCCCGATGCACTGCGAGTGGAGATGAAGGGCACCGTGTTGACGTTGTTCATCAACGGCACCCAAGTGGCCTCTGTCGATACCGGAGTGACCGAACGCAATGGCGATGTCGGGTTTTTTGTGGAGAACCTGGACGAAACCTTCTCCGACGTGCACTTCGCCGATCTCAAGATCGTGGCTCTGTGAGCGATAATCATGTGAGCGGTGGTCATGTGAGCGAAGACTCTCCGGCCAGCGTCTACGCTTTCGTGGGTGGATCGGCCTTTTTCGAGGCTTTGGTCGAACGCTTCTACTCCGGGGTAATGGCCGATCCGGTTTTGGCGCCGCTGTATCCGCCGCAGGACATAGCAGGGGCCAAGGCCCGCCTGGGTGGGTTTTTAGTCCAATATTGGGGCGGTCCCGATATCTACAGTCAAGAACGCGGCCACCCTCGGTTGCGAATGCGCCATGGCCCGTTTGCCATCGGGCCGGAACAGCGCGATCGCTGGTTGGTTCACATGCGTGCCGCGGTAGACGGGTCCGATACCGCCGATGAGGTAAAAACAGCCTTGCTGGACTATTTCGAGCACGCCGCCACCGCCATGCAAAATCAGCCCAATCCGCCAGGACCAGTTAGGGCTAGCGGCCTTCCCAGCGGGGCTCCCGCTTCTCCATGAACGCCAGCGGACCCTCGCGGGCGTCCTCGGTCGCCATCACCTCAGCCATGGCCTGGCTCTCGATCCGGTAGGCGTCGCGGAAGGCAAGGCCCGAGGTCGCCACGACCACCTCCTTGGCCTTGGCCAGGGCCATCGGGGCGGCCTGGGCCACTCGATGGGCGGTGGCGGTGGCTACTGCGATGGTGTCTTCATGGGCTACCACCTCGGTGACCAGACCCCAGCGCAAGGCGAACTGGGCCGATACCGCCTCGCCCCCCAGGATGATCTGCATGGCCGCCGTGTAGGGGATCTGGCGGGCCAGCCGCACCAGGGTGCCACCGGCGGGGATGATGCCTCGGCGTACTTCGGTGGTGCCGAACGTGGCCCGTTCCGAGGCGATGCGAAAGTCGGTCCCCATCAGAATCTCGGTGCCGCCCGCCAACGCCGGCCCGGTGATGGCGGCGACGATGGGTTTGAACACGTCAAATCCGCGCATCAGAGCTTTGCTGAGGGCGGCTGGATCGGCCAGGAACTGGGCGTCCCAGTCGTCCTCGGGCTGGCGGGCGCCGGTCATCAGCGGGATCAGGCGTCCCAGGTCCGCTCCCGAACAGAAGCTGTCCTCGCCGGCCCCTTTGAGCAAGGCGACGGCGACGTTGGGATCCTCGCGCACGTCGTTCCAGGCCTGGCCTAACCGCAGGATCATCTCCGGGGTCATGGCGTTGCGTCGCTCGGGCCGGTTCAGGGTGACAGTGGCCACACTGTTGGCCACCTCGTAGAGAACGTGGGGTTCTTCCATGGCCAGAGTCTGGACGATCGCCGGCTGGCCGCCCCAGTCCGTACCGATCGGTAGGCTCCAGGCCTCCGCTCAGGGCCGGGCGGCCACGACCAAGCCGGCATCCCAGCCCGGCGCCCGACCGCCCGCAGGCAACCCGATGGTCGCCATGTCAACGCCGCCGCGGCTGAGTAACCAGGAGGTCACGGAGTTGGAGTTCCACATCTCGCCGGCGTTGAGTTCGTCGCGACCCCAGACCGGCGTAGGAACGGACGAGACCAGCTCAACGAGGTGTCGGGCGCCGGCCTGATCGGCGTGCACGTGCACGATGGACTGGGCGTGGTTCTCGTCGGGGATGACACCGCCCCGCCAGCATCGGATCTCGTACCGGAAGACCCGAAGGTGGCCGGCCCAACCGGCTCCTACGGCGCCCTCCGCGACCACCCCTCGAGCTTTTCCGCCGGCGTCCACGACCGGTGTCATCTCGATCACGAAGCGGCCTTCGGAGACGGTGACGGCGAGGGCGGAGTGGTAGAGCGCGCGCGGCGAACGCCGTTGCCGCCCGGCTGAGAGCGCCTCGAAGATCTTGCCGCTGAGGCGCACGACATGGGCACCGGCCCCCAAGGGGATCCAGTAGAGCCGCACGTGCCCGAGCGGAGCCACATCGGACTCAGTCACGGGCCGCCCCTCGCGATTGGTGTCGGTGTCGACAATGGTCCATGACCCAGCCTCGATCCTTCGGCTTTCCACCCATCCGGGCCGCCGTGGGTGGGTTGACTGTATCGAGCCGGTTGCCGGCCATCGCGCCTAGGGCCAAGTAGCGCCTCGCCGGCCGATTAGCGTCGGCAAGCGATGCCTGAGCTGCCGTCTGTGCCGTCTGTGCCGTCCGGGCCCCAACGGGCAGGCCTCCCCCAACCCCACGACGTGTTACCCCACCGGGCCCCGTTCCTTTTCATCACCGAGATTCTGGCCATCGAAGCTGGGGTACGGGCAGCGGCGGCCTGGCAGCTGAGTGGCCAGGAGTTCTTCTTCGCCGGCCATTTTCCGGGCCGGCCGGTGCTACCAGGGGTGCTGCAGGTCGAGGCCATCGCCCAATGCGGCGGGCTGACCCTGTGGGGCGATGACCGGTTCACCGACAAGCTCGGGCTGTTCGGCGGTATCGAACGGGCCCGCTTCCGTCGTCAGGTCGAACCAGGAGACCGACTGGAGCTTTCCTTCGAGCTGACCCGACTGTCGGCCAGGGCCGGCAAGGGCCACGGGCGGGCCGAGGTGGCCGGCAAGTTGGCCTGTGAGGCTGAGCTGCTCTTCGTGATCGTGGATCGCTGAGCAGCGGAAATGGCCCTGGGCGAGACCTGGCCATCGCTGACTAGCCCGCCGGTGGGGGTGCCAGCACCAAGGTGCCGTTGTGTCCGCCGAACCCGAAGCTGTTGGACAGGCTGACCCCCGGTTCCCACGGTCTGGGTGTGCCCAACACCAAATCGATGGGGGCCAACTCGGGGTCCACCGCGGTGGTGCAGGCGGTAGGGGGGATGAGCCGGTGCTGCATGGACAGCAGCACCGCGACCGCCTCAATGGCCCCCGCCGCTCCGAGGGCGTGACCGGTGACCCCTTTGGTGGAGGTGACGATGGGGGAGAGCGAGTCGAACACCTTGGCCATGGCTTCCGCCTCGGCCGCGTCGTTGAGGGGGGTGGAGGTGCCGTGGGCGTTGATGTGGCGGACATCGGCCTTGGCCACCCCGGCGTCGAGCAGGGCCAGCTCCATGCAGGCCACTGCGCCGGCCCCGCCGGGGGAGGGGGCAGTGATGTGATAGGCGTCCGCGTTGTTACCGGCGCCCAACACCTCACCCAAGATGGTGGCGCCGCGGGCCACCGCGTGCTCGTATTCCTCCAACACCAACACGCCGGCACCTTCGGCCATGGCGAAACCGTCTCGCTCAGCGTCGAAGGGGCGGCTGATCCCGCTGCGGGTCAGGGCGGTCATGTTCCCGAACCCAGCCAACGCGGTGGGGGTCATGGCCGACTCGGCCCCGCCCGCCACCATCACCTCGACCATACCCCAGCGTATGTAACGCATGGCGGAACCGATGGAATGGGTGGAGGCTGCGCAAGCCGTCACCGTAGTCTCGCAGGGACCGTGGAAACCATGGCGCATGGACACCGCCGCTGACGCCGCGTTGGGCATCATCATCGGCACCAGGAACGGTGAGACCCGGCGGCTGTCCTTCTGGTAATTGACCAGAATTTGTTCTTCGAGCGTGGTCAAGCCGCCGATGCCGGTGGCGATGTTGACCCCGATGCGGGCCGGGTTGGTGCGAAGATCACCGGCTTGATCTAGCGCCATGGCCGCCGCGGCCAGGCCCAGTTGCGCGAAACGATCGGCCCTGCGGACTTCTTTGGCATTGTCGAAATAGGGCGCTGGATCGAAGTCCTCGACGCGCCGAAGGCCGGGCTCAGGCGTGGACAGTAGACCCTGCCAGTACGCCTCGGGGCCGATGCCGCAGGGGGCCACGACTCCCATTCCGGTGACGACGACTCGACGGCTCATCAGATCAGAGCTTTCCGGTGACCAACTCGTAGGCCTGTACCACCGTCGCGATGCCCTCGAGCTCTTCCTCCTCCACGGTGATGTCGAACTCCTCCTCCAGAGCCATGACCAACTCGACCAGGTCGAGGCTGTCAGCATCGAGGTCGTCGGCGAAGCTGGCCTCCAGGGTGACCTTGTCGGCGTCGACGGAGAGCACCTTCACCGCGCACTCTTTGAAGCGGTCGAAAAGTTCTAGGTTCACGGCCATGGGTGTTGCTCCTGTGTGGGAAACGAGGCGGGCGAACCCGCGGTGGTCGAAAATATACTGAGCCGCGGCGGACCCGCGGAGCCAAGGGCCAAGCGCCCCCGCCCAGGCGACTGTGATCCGGCCACCTGTGGTCAGGCGCCCATGGTCAGGCCCCCATCCACGGGTACGACGATGCCGGTGAGGTAACTGGCTGCGTCGGAGGCGAGGAAGGCAACCACCTCGGCCACTTCCTGAGCGGTGCCGAAGCGGCCCAAGGGCACATTGCCGACAATGGCGGCGCGTTGGGACTCAGTCAAGGCGTCGGTCATGTCGGTGGCGATTGGCCCTGGAGCGACCACGTTAACGGTGATGTGGCGGGAGGCAAACTCGCGCGCCAAGGACCGGGCCATACCGACCAGTCCGGCTTTGGAGGCGGCGTAGTTGGCCTGTCCGGCCTGGCCGACCAGGCCCACCACCGAGGAAATGAAGACGATACGGCCGTAGCGCTGGCGCATCATGGAACGCACCGCCCGTTTGGCCACCCGGAAACCGCCGGTGAGGTTGGTGTCCAACACCACGGCGAAGTCGTCTTCGCTCATGCGCAGCGTGAGCCCGTCACGGGTGATGCCGGCGTTGGAAACAACGATGTCGATCGGGCCAAGCACCGCTTCGGCTTGGGTGAAGGCCGCCTCCACGTCGGCGCCGTTGGTGACATCGGCTCGAATGGCCACCACGCGGTCGGGCAGGAGCCCATCCGCTGGCGCCGCGCTGCGGTAGGTGATGGCCACCCGATGCCCGCTGGCCGCGAAGTGTTGGGCGCAGGCCAAGCCGATTCCCCGGTTGGCTCCGGTGATCAAGACACTGCGCCCAGGGGCGGTGGCGGGCCCGGCACCGCTGGTCGGGCCGACCAACGCGCTCACGCACCGTCCCAGCGCAGCAGCGCGCTGGCCCAGGTCATGCCGGCGCCGAAACCGACCAGCAACACCAACTCGCCCGGCTTCACCCTGCCGTCGGCCACCGCTTCGTCGAGTGCCATGGGGATCGAGCCAGAGGAGGTGTTGCCCACCCGGTCCAGGTTGATGGAGGCCTTGTCCATGGGGATGTCGAGCTTGCTCATGGCCGACTCGATGATGCGGAGGTTGGCTTGATGGGGTACCACCAGGGCCAGATCCTCGGCGGTGACCCCGGCCATGGCCAAGGTTTTGCGGCCAGAGTCGACCATGACCCGCACCGCCCGGCGGAAGACCTCTTTGCCTTCCATCTGCAAGGTGCCGCCGATGTCGGCGTAGAGGATCCCCGCCGCTGAGCCGTCCGAACCGAGATCCCAGCCCAACAACGCGGACTGTTCGGCCTGACGGCACTGCAACACCGCCGCACCCGCCCCGTCGGCGAAGAGGATGCCGGTGCCCCTGTCGGTGTAGTCGGTGATACGGGAAAGCGAGTCACACCCGATGACCAAAATGTTGTTGATGCCCATGGTGATCATGCCCTGGGCGGCGACCAGCCCGTAGGTGAACCCCGAGCACGCCGCGTTGACGTCGAAGGCGCCACAGCGCAGACCCAACTGGTCCTGCACCACCGAGGCGGTCGCCGGCACCAGCTGATCGGGGGTGGTGGTGGCCAGCACCACCAGGTCGATGTCGGCGGGGTCGATACCGGACTGGTCCAACGCCTTGCGCCCCGCCTCCACCGACAACGTCGAGGTCATCCCGCCAACGTGACGTTGACGGATGCCGGTGCGCTCCACGATCCAGGCGTCGTTGGTGTGGGCCATCTGCTCGAGATCGGCGTTGGTGAGAACCTTGTCCGGCAGGGCCGAGCCGAGTCCGGTGATCACCCCTGTGCGCATCCATGCCCCTTTGGTTCAGCTCCGAGGCCGCGTCATGCGACCGCTCTATGTCATTGGTCGAAAGCGTGCCCGATCATCATGGCATCGCCGGCGGGTCCTTCGGATCTCAGGGCGGGCCCTCGCCATGGCCGCGGGTCGCTCAGGGTGCGGTGCGCAGCCAAGCCACCGGCTGGCGGTTGGTGACGCGCTCGCCGTGGTGGGCCAGCAGGCCCATGATCCAGCCGCTGAAACGGGAACGGACCTCATGCTCGCCGACCCGTCCGAGCAGATCCCCTGCCTGTACGGCATGGCCGTCACAGAGCTCCGCGGCGGGCGAGAAGACACCAGCGGCGGGGCTCACCACCAAACGCTCGGTGGCGAAAAGATGCTCGCCATCGGTAGGTGTATCGATAGGTGTATCGGTAGGAGGGGTCTGGTCCGAGGGCAGGCTTGCGTTGGTCCGGACAAGGGTAGCGAGTTCATGCACGAGGGTGTGGACTTCCTGAGGAGTTGCGGCGGAGTAGGTGTGGACGTCGGGGAGAGTTCTCTTGGCCATGCCGGTCAGAGCCGATCCGGGGCCGAGCTCGACCAGCGCCGACACCCCGTTGATGGCCAAGGTGGTGAGGAGCTGGCGCCAAAGAACCGGATGGCACAACTGGCGGGAGAGCAGGTCGGGCCATTCGGCGCCGGCCCAGTGCAGCCCGGCGTCGGTGTTGGCTGCCACTGGCACCACGCCGTCCTGAAACTCGATGGTGGCCAGGGCGGCGTCGAGTGGGCCCTGGGCGCTGGCCATGAACGGAGTGTGGAAGGCCCCGGTGACGGCCACGGCCATGATTCGCTTGGCGCCGCGGGCTTTGGCCGCCGCCCCGGCCAGGGCAATGGCTTCAGGTGATCCGGCGATGACGGCCTGACCGGTGGCGTTGCTGTTGGCCAGCCAAACCTCGCCGCCACCGGCCCGAACCTCGGCGCAGGCCGCTTCGAGCAGGTCGTCGTCGAGGCCGAGCACCGCGGCCATGGTGCCCACCCGGGCCAGGCAGGCCGCCCGCATGGCGTTGCCTCGCTCGGTCACCAGGCGTACCCCGTCGGTGTAGTCGAGGACGCCGGCAGCGACCAGGGCGCTGTACTCGCCCAGGCTGTGGCCGGCCACGTGGCTGGCCCCCACCCCGGCTCGGCGGGTGGCATCGAACACCACCATCGACAACACGAAGGTGGCCAGCTGGGCGGTCTGGGTTGCCTTGAGCTCCTCGGCGTCGCCCGAAAGCAACAGCGCGGCGACATCGCGACCGGCCACCGCGCTGGCCTGCGCGACCAGCGACCAGGACGGATGGTCCTGCCACGGCGCGCCCATAGCGGGCTTCTGGGATCCCTGTCCGGGGAAGGTGAAGGCGAGCATGGGGGCGGGTTTTTCCTGGTCGACAGTCGAGGCCCAGGGCGTGGAATTCGCCCGAGGGATGGCCGTTGTTGGGCATTCAGACTCCGCTCGGCCACGGAGGGTTTCATCTTTGGCGCTCAACGGGTGTGAGAAGCGTCACGTGGCGTGTTGGGATTAGCCTGGCGCCGGCGCCCGCCTGGTGGCTGCTAACGTCCTGCCCCGCCCGCCCGGGTGGTGGAATGGCAGACACGGAGGACTCAAAATCCTTTGCCGCAAGGCGTGCGGGTTCAAGTCCCGCCCCGGGCACGCGGTGCTCGCCCGGGGCGGGAGAGCTCCTGCGGTGCGGGCAGGACCAATACACTGCCGTCATGACTCCAGCCGAGACGATCGAGCGGCGTCTGGTTCAGCTGGGCGCGAAGCTTCAGCGCTGTCGCGAGGAGTTGCGCATCGCCGAGGAGGAACTGCTCCACTTCCAGGGCGACAGCGACGAGGCTCGGCTGCAGGCCATCGTTTCGGCTCGCCCCGATGCCAGTCGGGCCGAGCGTGAAGCCCGGCGCTCCGTCGATGCGGTGGCCCGCCAACGAGCCCATCTGGTCGACGAGATCGCCTCGCTGGAACAGGCCCAGGACGAGTTGTTGGATCAGTTGGCTGCCGCCCGCCGCAATGCCAGCTGACCCGCCCGTTGCCGATCCACTAACCCGAGGAGCATCGAGCATGACCACGGTGGTGATCGCCGAGGACGAAGCCATCATCCGCCTCGATCTGCGCGAGACCCTTGTCGATGAGGGTTACGACGTCATCGGCGAGACCGGCCGGGGCGACGAAGCGGTCAACCTTGTGCGAAATCTGCACCCTGACCTGGTCATTCTCGATATCAAAATGCCCGGTATGGACGGGTTGGAGGCGGCCCGGCTGATCACCGAGGACCGGCTGGCTGCGGTGTTGATCCTCACCGCGTTCAGCCAACGGGACCTCATCGTCCAAGCCCGCGACGCCGGTGCATTGGCCTACCTGGTCAAACCCTTCCAGCGCTCGGACCTGGTCCCCGCTATAGAGGTCGCGCTCGGTCGTTTCGCCGAGCTACGGGCCCTGCAGGAACAAACCACCGACCTGGCCGAGCGCCTGGCCAGTCGCAAGGTGTTGGACCGGGCCAAGGGCATCCTCATGGACGAGTGCGGGCTGGGGGAGCACCTCTCGTTCCGTTTCATTCAGACCACCGCCATGGCCGAGCGCAGCACCATGAAGCTCGTGGCTGACCGCATCATCGCCGGGGAACTTCGTCCAGCGCCGGGCTGACTCTCGCGGCTGCGTTGGGTTGCTCGGAAAACGAGCAGGAGCTGGCCGTGACCTGCTTGCTCCGATGCGCTTCCCCCAGGCCCAGGCTGACGCGGTCCGGGCTGCGCCCCGTAGTATCGCCGCCGCCATGGCGACGCTGTTGTTGATCGATGGGAACTCGCTCACGTACCGGGCCTTTTTCGCGCTCCCGGCCGACATGGCCACTGCCTCCGGCCAGGTCACCAACGCCGTGTATGGCTTCACCTCGATGCTCATCAACCTGCTGCGTGACCACCGCCCCGACCAGGTGGCGGTGTGTTTCGACCGGCCAGAGCCGACCTTTCGCCACCAGGCCATCCCCACCTACAAAGCGGGCCGAGCCGAAGCCCCCGACATCCTGCGCCAGCAGATGGGCCTGGTCCGTCAGGTGGTCGAAGCGCTGCATCTGCCGGTGTTGGAGCTGATCGGTTTCGAAGCCGACGATCTCATCGCCACCTTGGCCACCCGCAGCCGCGACCGCGGCGACAACGTCATCGTCGTCACCGGGGACCGTGACGCCTACCAGCTCGTCGAAGACCCCTTCATCAAAGTGCTCTACAACCGCAGGGGCGTGTCGGACTACGCCTTCTACGACGAAGCCGGCATCCTCGAACGCACCGGTGTCGCCCCGGTCCTGTACACCCAGTACGCCGCCTTGCGAGGCGACCCATCCGACAATCTGCCCGGGGTGCCCGGGGTAGGGGAGAAGACGGCGGCCAAGCTGATCAACAGCTACGGCGGTCTCGACGGCATCTTCGCCAACGTCGACAAACAGACCCCGAAGCTGCGGGCCAACCTGGCGAGTTACGAGGCCATCGTGCGCCATCACGCCGACATCATGGTGTTGCGCCGCGACGCCCCGATCGAGGTGGACCCCGACGCCTTGCACATCGGGCCGATCGACTGGCCAGAGCTGCGTCGGCTGTTCGATTTCCTGGAGTTCCGCACCCTCGGAGACCGCCTGGCCGAGGCCCTGGCCGTGGTTCCCGCCGCCGGTGGGAATGGTGGGGACGGGACCGACGTGGCTGCTACCGGTGGGCCGGGGTCCGGCCACCTACCCAGCGTCGCCCGTCAGGTGCTGGAAGCAGAGCTGGTACGACCCGCCGACGCCGCGGCGGCCGCCGCCTGCCTCGGGACCTTGCGGGCCGATGGCCGCCCCCTGGCTCTGGCCGGCGGCTTCACGAAACCAGGCGACCGCGGTGCGTTCATCGGCCTGGCCCTGGTCAGCGACCCCGACACCAGTGAGGTGACCTGGCTGGAGAGCGCCCTATTGGACGATGCGGCCGTGCGCCGCGCCCTGGCCGAGCTGATCGGTCCCGGCGGTCGGCCCTTGGCCGTGCACGGGGCCAAACCCGTGATGCGGGCCCTGCTAGCTCGGGGCTTGGACGTGCGTACCCTTCAGCTGGACACCCGTATCGCCGCCTACCTGCTCGATCCGGCCGAGTCCCGCTACCTGCTGGCGGAGCTTCTGGACCGCTACGCCAATCTCGAGCTCAGCGCCGACACCCCCCGCATCGGCCCCAGCGCCCGAGCCCAGCAGGGCCAGCTCGACTTCGACGCCGAAGGTGAAGGCGATGGCGTCGACGTGGCCGCCGACCCTGGCCGGGCCGCCCTGGCCACCCAGCGCCTGATCGCCCCGCTCCTGGCTGCCTTGGATGCCCAGCAGCTGCGCCGACTCAACGACGAGGTCGAGGTGCCCCTGGTACGGGTGCTTGCCCACATGGAACAC
Source organism: Acidimicrobiia bacterium (assembly GCA_031422955.1). Lineage (GTDB taxonomy): Bacteria > Actinomycetota > Acidimicrobiia > Acidimicrobiales > CAIXPF01 > CAIXPF01. The sequence continues at coordinate 2,828 of JANPEN010000238.1, read as the reverse complement.
GCAGGCATCGCGGTGGAGCGAGGCGAGCTGGAGCGTCTCAACCGGGAGCTTTCCGAAGAAGCCGGCCAGCTCACCAGCTCCATCTGGGCCGACGCTGGCCACGAGTTCAACGTCAACTCCACCTTGCAGCTGCGCCAGGTGCTTTACGACGAGCTGGGCCTGGCCCCTGGCAAAAAAACCAAGACCGGTTTTTCCACTGACGCCGCCACCCTGGAGAAACTGGTCGGCCAACACCCCATCGTCGATCATCTCCTGCGTTACCGGGAGGTGGAAAAGCTGCGCTCCACTTACGGCGAGGGCCTGCTCATGGAAGTGGCCGTGGACGGTCGTATCCACGCCACCTTCAACCAAACGGTGGCTCGCACCGGCCGGCTCAGCTCAGAAGAACCAAACCTGCACAACATCCCGGTGCGTTCCGAGCTCGGTCGCAACTTCCGCAAGGCCTTCGTGGCCGGCCCCGGGTGCGTGCTGTGTGTGGCCGATTACAACCAGATCGAGCTGCGTTGCATCGCCCACCTAGCCCGCGACCCCGGCTTGGTGGAGGCCTTCGAGGCTGGATTGGATATTCACAACGCCACCGCCGCCCGGGTCTTCGGGGTGGCCCCCGCAGCGGTCACCCTGGAGCAGCGTTCCAAGGCCAAGATGGTCTCCTACGGCCTGGCCTACGGGATGGAGGCCTACGGCTTGGCCCAGCGACTCAACATCGCCACCGCCGAGGCCACCGAGATCCTCGACGCCTACTTCGTGGCCTTCCCGGCGGTGAAGGCCTACATGGAACAGACCGTGTACGAGGCCCGCCAACGGGGCTACACCGAGACCCTTTTCGGACGGCGGCGTCAGATTCCGGAGTTGTCTTCCCCGAACTTTCGTATCCGCCAGGCCGGCGAACGTCAGGCCATGAACGCCGGAATCCAGGGTCTGGCCGCCGATATCTTCAAGGTGGCATTGGTCCGGCTCGACGCAGCCCTGGCTGAGCGGCAGGCGGCCAGTCGCATTGTGTTGCAGGTCCACGACGAGATCATTGTCGAGGTCCCGCCCGAGGAGCACGAGGCCATGGCCGAGTTGGTTCCCGCGGTTATGGGCGCCGCCTTCGAGCTGGCCGTGCCCCTCGAGGTCAATCTGTCCTTCGGTCGCACCTGGGCTGACGCCAAGTAGAACAAGCCGCGCCGACCATTGCGGGGACGCGTCGCTAGGCTGATTGTGGCGGGCGGAACCGACCACAGGGATGAACTGACTCTTGCGTTTTCCAATGACGATCCAGCGCGGCCCGCTCGTTGGAGGCGTTGCCTCCGCGGCCATCACCTCGAGCGGTGCTCGCCGCCGCCGTCTGCTCACGCCGGCCGGTCGGGCGCTGTTCGTGTTGTTGGCGCTGCTGGGTCCGATGAGCCCAGATGCGGCCAGCGCTGCCGAAAACGGGGGCAACGGCGCCGGTCCTAGCGACTCGGCCAGAGCCCTGCAGCCCGCCGTGGCGGACACCTGGGCCACGCAGGCGGCGCCGGTCGGGGCCCCTATGTTGAGCATCGAGGGCAAGGGGTTCGGTCATGGCCGGGGGATGGGCCAGTGGGGAGCGTTGGGGTACTCCACCGCCTGGCGAATTCCCTACCCGATCGTGCTCAACCACTATTACGGCGGCACCCAAGCTGGCTACGTGGACACCTCGAGGGACATCCGGGTGCGCCTGGGTCGCTTCGATGACCGCCCCTTCGTGGTGGCCGCGGATGCCGGCAACCTGGTCACCAACATCACCGGGGCAGAGCGTTACCGCACCGTGCTCATCGTGCCCGAGAAAGACGGGCGATGGACGGTGTGGGCCGGCTCTGACTGCGCCGGTACCTGGGGCTGGTGGTTCGTGGGGGCCAGCACCGCGCCGGTACGTTTTTGGGTGGAAGGCAGCCGGGCCGACGCCCAAGATCGCAGCCAATGGTTCGCCCTGTGCACCGACGAAGGCTTGCGTTACTACCGCGGGGTGGGCGAGACCGTACGTACCCAGGTCGGAGCGAGGGTGGTGAACCAGCTGCCGGTAGAGCACTACGTGCGCGGCGTGGTACCCAGGGAGATGCCCGCTTCTTGGGGGGACAGGGCGTGGCCCTGGGGTATCCAGGCCCTGGCCGTGCAGGCGGTGGCGGCCCGTTCCTACGGCTACACCGAGGATCGCGCCCCTGGCTTCTGGAACACCTGTGATAGCGCCGCCTGTCAGGTCTACGGTGGCGCCGCCACCTGGGATCCGGTCTTTGGGGGCCGCCTTTTGGAGGATGCCCGCAGCGACGAGGCGGTGCTCAACACCATCGGCGAGGTGCGCCTGCAGGCGGACGGAAGCGTGGCGCGCACGGAGTATTCGGCCTCCACCGGAGGTTTCACCGCCGGCGGCACCTTCCCGCCGGTGCTCGATCAGGGGGACCCCCTGCCCGACAACCCCAACTATGCGTGGCACTACGACGTCAGCGCCAAGGCCCTGCAGGATCAGTTCCCCTCCATCGGAAAGCTGACCAAGATCACCGTCACCGGCCGCAACGGGCTGGGGCAGTGGGGTGGCCGGGTGACTGAGGTCCGCCTCGAGGGCACCACCGGGGTGGCCTACACCGACGGCGACTCGGTCGGCTACTACCTGGGCTTGGGTACCGACTGGTTTGCTATCTCCGGCCTCACCCCCGGCTGAGTCGTGCTCAGACGGTGATGGTGCGACGGTGAGTCGCCACTGGTTCGAACCCATCGCCGAGCACCTCGGCTCAGCCTATCTGCGGTACTCCTTCACCAAGGGGACCGAGCAGGAAGTCGACTTTCTGGTCGGGGTCCTCGGCGTCGGTGCCGGCCCGTCCGACGCGGCGGAA
>JANPEN010000237.1:0-7499 GCA_031422955.1 Acidimicrobiia bacterium | reverse complement strand
CCGGTGACCAGGTGGCCGCCTTCGTGTTCTTGGGGGTGGTGATCATCATCGTGGCCGCCCGCCTGTGCGGCGCGTTGGCGGTGAAGCTGGGTCAGCCTCGCGTCGTGGGCGAGATCGTGGCCGGCGTGCTTCTGGGCCCCTCGTTGTTGGGACCCACCCTCTTGGTCTGGAACAACGCCCCCGGCGTGCTGGCCTGCGACAGGGCGTTGGCCCCCAGCAAGGGGGTGGCCAGCATCACCAGCTGCATGTTCCCGCCTCAGGTGCGACCCTTGCTCGGCCTCATCGGGCAACTGGCCTTGATCCTGTTCATGTTCCTGGTCGGCCTGCAACTGGACCTCGGTCAGCTCAAGGGTCGGGTGAAAGGTGTCATCAGCGTCTCGGTGGGGGTGGTAGTGGTACCGCTGGCCTCGGCTTTTCTGCTGTCCCCGCTGCTGTTCGAGGCGCCTTTCGTGGCCAACTTCGGGACCGAGACGGCCCCCTCCAAGCTGGCCTTCAACCTGATGATCGGGGCCATGCTCTCCGTCACCGCCTTCCCGGTGGCCGCTCGCATCCTGCAGGAGAAGGGCCTCGATCAAACCGATATGGGTGCCATCGGCATCGCCGCCGCCGCCCTGGTGACGCTGTTCATGTTCTTGGCCGTTGGCGTGGCCAGGGGCGTGGCGGCGGAGGCTTCTGGTTCGGCCCAGGCCCTGCGCTTCGTGGGGGCGTCGTTGTTCCTGGCGGTGATGTTCGGGGTGGTTCGTCCCCTGTTGGCCCGCCTCGTTCCTACCATCCGCTCTAGTACGGTACTGCCTGGTACGCCCTTCGCTATCTGCTGCGGGGTGGCCCTGGCTTCGGCGTACACGGCAGACCGCATTGGCATCAACGTCATCGTCGGCGGGTTCATCGCGGGGGTGGTCATGCCGGCCAGGGATCACCTCCAGCCGCAACTGTCGGCCCGGTTGAACGACCTGACGGTGATTGTCCTGTTGCCGGTGTTCTTGGCCTTTTCCGGCCTGCAGACGGACTTCACCAAGCTCAGCTCGAAGGTGGTGGTCGGCTTGACCGCCTTCATCGTCGTTGGGATTGTGGTCAAATGGGGTGCAGGGGTGCTCTTCGGTCGTCTCGGGGGACTGAGCTGGTCGGAGGGCAACGTCCTCGGAGTGTTGATGAACTGCCGGGGTCTTCTGGTGTTGGTGGTCGCCTTGATCGCGTTGAACCAAGGAGTGATCTCCGCCCCCATGCAGGTCGGCGCGGTGCTCATGGCCCTCATCACCACGGCCATGACCGGTCCCCTTATCGACCGGTTCGCGCCCAAAGCAGCATGAGTGGCGGTCGGCTCCGTCGACCCCTGGTCTTATTGGCGGCGCCGGCGGGCCACACTGGTGAGGTGAACATGGCCCGCCGCCTGCTGCTGTTGGGATCGTTGGTGGCCTCAACCGTGCTGACGCTGTCCCTGGGCGTGACCGACGCCACCGGCGAGTTTTTCTATCCGACCCGGTTCTTGGTGTGGAACCTGACCTTGGCCTGGATCCCCCTGCTGTTGGCGCTGGGGTTCGCCGCCGCCCGCCGTCCCTGGGCGCAGGCTCTGCTCGGGATCACTTGGCTTGTGTTTCTGCCCAACGCCCCGTATCTGGTCACCGATCTGGTCCATATCGAAGGGCGGGCGGGGCTGTGGCGGCACGTGCTGCAGCTGGGCTTTGCCGCCTGGACCGGCACCTTGCTCGGGGTGGTGTCGCTGCGGATGGTGCACACCCGGGTCGAGCGCCAATGGGGCCAGATCACTGGTTGGCTCGTGGTGTTGGTGTCGGTGGTGCTGTGCGCTATCGGGGTGGTAATCGGCCGTTTCCAACGGCTGAACTCCTGGGACTTGCTGACCCGCCCGTGGGCGGTGGCGGGCAGCACCTTGGAATGGATGCGTTTCCCTACCGCCAACCCTCGTTCCAGCGGGGTGGCGGTGGCGGTTGGCGCCTTTTTCGGGCTCGCCTATCTCACCGTTTGGGCGCTCGACGGCCTTTCCGCCGGGCCAGATCGGTCGAAGACCGTTCAGCCGAAGACCGTTCAGCCGAAGACCGTCGCTGAGCGTTGACCAGCTACTGCTGCAGTGACGTCTCGAAGGTGGCGGTGAGCTCGCCGAGGGCGATCTGGTCACCGGGGCGCAACACATAGGGCTGCTGGGCCACCAGGCGAATCCATTGCCGGCGGGCCTCGTCCCACACGTAGGAGCCGTTGGTCGAGCCTTCGTCGACCAGATGAACGTCCCAGCCCTCCAGTCGGATCTGGGCGTGTACTCGCGACAGGCTCGGCCCCTTGCTGGTCGGCACCAACGCTTCGGCGCTGCCGTCGAGAACCTGGCCATGGTGGAACGGCTCCCTGCCGATCACCAGGTTGGTGGTCAACGGATAGCTTTCGCCGTTGCTGAGCAGCAACACGCCCAGTGGCGGACGCTCTCCCTCGCTCAGCACAACGCTGTTTTGGAACATGGCCAATCCGCAGACCGCGCAGAAGCGGGCCCGGGGATCGTTGAAATGGCCTCGCCCGCAGTGCACGCCACGCACCTTCAGCCCGGTGGGCGTCTCGTCGTGGGCGACGCCAGCGGCCGGTCCGGCAAAGCTCGTTGGCTGCTCCGGTTGGGCGACCGGCAACGGTGGCGCTTGGGGGGGTGGGGTGGGTGGGCGCAGCTCGACGATCTTGAAAGCACCGCCAGGCAAGGAGGCGAAGCCGAGCGATGCTCCGCCGCCGGTCCCTGCGACAACCGCGGGGACCGCCTCGGCCTCACCCTCGCCGGCGGCGAAGGGCTGCGGCAACGGAGTTGCGGGGGGCGAAGCCGGAGGGGGAGGCGGCGGTGGGCTGGCGGTCGGTGCAGGCCGCGGGGCCGGCGGAGTCAGCGGGCCGGGCGGAGTCAGCGGGCCGGGCGGTGACGAGGGCAGGGGGGACGAAGGTGCCGCGGGGGTGCGGGCGCCCGGGGCCGCTACGCCGCCTTCGCTGGCCTGTACGTCTCCAGGGGAGACACCCTCGGCCAGGACCACGAAGCTGTCGGCAACGGCCACGCCACGGTGGAGGTCGACAAGGGAGGGGACGAGGCCGAGTTGGCCCTCGGCGGTGACAGCAGACAGGTAGGCGATGTCGACCACCCGGGAGCTGGCCCAGGTGCCGGCTTCGCCGCCGCCCAAGCGGAGGGGACCACTTGGTTGCTCGGCCAGGATGGTCACCGACCCGTGCACGGCCAACAACAGCGCCTCGCCGTCCTGGGCCACGATGGCGAAGGGAGGCAGGGTGGCACCGGCCGCCCGGGTCAAGATGCCGGCGACCTTCTGGATCAGGCTGGCCCCGTCTCCCTGATGGGTGCGACAGGCGTCGAACAGGGCCGCGGTGGCGACTCGGGTGGGATCGTCACCAACCAGGCAGATGGCGCCCTCGAAGCGGCCCAACCGGCCGGTACCGACGGGTTGCAGAGGTACAACACGGGCGCGGTCGAGGCGCATCAGCGTGGCCCCCCGGCACTGGCGTCCGCGCCTGGCCCGCCCGATCCGCCTGGCCCAGCCCTGCGGGCCAATTCGTCCACCAGGCTGGCCAGTTCAGCGGCGGTGGCGGGCCGGGCCGAGGGGTCCGGATGCAGACAGGCGCTGATGATCTCCGCCGCCAGATCATCCAGCGAGGCTGACAGATGGGGTGCGTCACGCAACACCCTGCGCACGGCCATGACCGGGTCGTCTTCTGGCAAGTTGGGATGGATGCTGGTGGTGGTCAGCGCGAAATGCAAAGTAGCGCCCAGGGAATACACATCAGAAGCTCGGGAGGGAGCGTCGCCGCGAATGCAAGCAGGATCGACATACCCCACGGAATGCAGCGCGGCCATGGAGGTCACCGAGCCCCCGCCCATGGCCACTCGGGCCAGGTCCAACTCCCCCAGCCAAGCCCCCGCGTCGTGCAGCAGCACCGCGCTGGGGGAGATGTCGCGATGGGCGATACCGGCTTCGTGCAGGCCGTGGGCGGCACGGCACACGTCGGCCACCGCGGCGACAGCCCTGGCCACCGTTAACTCGGCTCGGGGCCGAGCCAAGGTACCCCAGGTCCAATCGGGGGTGGTGTAAAAGAAAACGTCTTCGTGCTGGCCGGCGTCGAGCAGGGTGACCAGGTAGGCGTTGTCCACCGCGGCGAAGGTCTGCAGCAGCCGAGACAAACGAGAAAAGGCTCGATCACCCGTTCCTTCCAGCAGCTTGAGGATGACCGTCCGCCCTGGGGCCAGGCCCAATCGCGGCGGTGGTTGAGCCCGGAACAACCGGGCGGTGGTGCCGTCATTGACCGGTTCCAATAGTTGGTAGTCAGCGACGACAGCGAGGGGAGTCGGCCCAGGGGGGCCGGCGGCGGTCATGATGTCGACTCCTAGAGAACCCGGCCGCCACGGAAGCGGTAGCGGATGAACAGAATTCTGATGGGCCCGATGGCGGCCAGCCACATCAACAGCCAGGTGCTGAAGAAATGCACCACAAAGGTCCAACCCGAGGCGGGGCTGTTGTCGTAGGCGGGCAGTAGCCACCACAACACCAGCCCTTCGGGCAGCGCCGTCAACAAACCGAAGAGTATGGGCCAGTCTTTCTCCCAGCGGAACTGCTGGCCCAGATGGTACAACGGTTCCCAGATCACACAGCCCAAAAGCCCCACCCCGAACCAGGCCGTGAGGGTGGTGCTGTACAGCCCGCCCAGGCTGCCGGTACCGAACCGGCGGGGCAGGAACAGCGTGGCCACCAACGTCCAGGGCAGGCCCACCACCACCAGCAGGAAAAGGCGGGTCTGGATGCGGCCGATGAGGGTGGGGGTCATGGCGTGCCCGTCGGCTGGTTGCGGACGTAACGCAGCCATTGGGACACTGAGCGGCCGGCGGAGATCTTGGGGCAGAAGCCTTGGCGAGCCAGATCATCCACCATGCTGAGGGCGGCGTATTGCAGTCCCAAGAACGAATCGACCCCTGCGTAGTAGCCGCCCAACGTCATGGAGCCTGAGGCGTAGAGCCGCCCGCCTGGCTCGGAACGGGTGCCACGAATTTCAAAGGTGGGTTCCACATCCAGTCGCCCCACGGGGTTGCGCCCTGCATTGGAATGATCGAGCAGGTCGGCCAGCAAACGATGATCGCGCAAGTCTCCCTCCAACCCGGTGGCATCGATGACGAAATCGGCCACGATGTCCTTCATCGAGCCGTTGGCGAGCTTGATCCGGCTGGATACCTGGGCGTGGTCGGTCTTCGTAACCGTTTCTACCGTGCCGTGCACGGTGTGGTACCAACCCTCGGCTCGGGCCCGAGCCATCTGCTGTTGCCACAGCTTGCGCTTGGGGGTGTGGGTGCCACCCAGTTTGCGGTACAACGCGGCGCGTTCCTCGCCTTCGAGGCTTTCGAAGGCCGTTTTGAGCTGACCCCCCCACGCCCCTTTGGGCCAGTTGAAACCCTGATAGGCAAAGCCGTTGCCGCCCTTGCGGCGGTAGAAGGCGCCGCCCCGGTCCTGGGTGGAGCTGACGAAGGTGCGGAACAGATGCACGATGGTGGAGGGAGCCCGATGGTTCCAACGGTCCTCCATAAGCCGTTGCAACACCCGGGAGGCAACGATGCCCCCGCCTCGCACCATGACGACACAGGGCCGGCGTTTGAGTTCCTCGTAGACCTGCTCGTGGGGCTCGTAGGCGTTGACCACATGGGTGAAATCGTTGTAGCGCTGGCGATAGTCCTGCAGATCGGGGAGGAACCGCAGCCCCGGATAACCCACCGCCAGATGCACGAATCGGCTCCGAAAGGCGATACGACGGGTGGCAGTGGCTCCCGCCGGCGGGGTCAGCAAGGTGAAATAGCCGCCGCCCTGGCGCCGCCGCACCAGGCGCACTTGCCCTTTGGCCAAGGTGTCGAAGTAGCCGATGCGGCGGGCCTCGCGCTCCATGCCGGCAAAGGCGGTGGCGGCTCTGGGCGTCCAGTAATCGGTGAAGATCGGCTCCACCACCACGCTGAACAGCGGTGCCACGGTTCGCTCCGCCCGCGCTTCGCGCCAGGCGTAGGAGGGAAAGCCCCAGGGGTTGTCGGGCATGCCGCTGGAGTCCGAACGCAGCCGCTCATGACGGGGGATCTGAGAGACCCTGGTGAGGTATTCATAGGTTTGCCACGGAAAATCGAGGTTGGAGAGCACCCGTATCTGGTTGGTGGGGACCCCCGCGATGCGCAGCATGTCCACCAGCACGAAGCTGCCGATACCGCCCCCCGCGCTCACCACCGGCACATCTATGACGGGGATCCCCGCGGCGGCCACGCTGGCGTCGGACCACACGCTGGTGGCGAGCAGTTGCGGGTTGAGATCTCCGGGGGTGGCCTCGACCGGATCGGGTATGGGCGCAGCCAAGGCGTTGCTACGCACGATTCTGCTGTCCGCTGCGCTCACCTTGCGTCCTTTCGATTGGCTGACACTCATCATGTCGGGCGGAGCCGGCAAGATGCGGGACACCCGAAACGTTGGGACGTGGGCGAGCCCGCGTTGGTTCGTCCCGACAGTGGATTTCCCGGCGGCCTCACTCGTCGCAGGCGTTGGTGTCTCCGGCCAGGGCCACCCGGTTGCGTCCAAGCTGTTTGGCCAACGCGGCGGCCGCGTCGGCCTGGACCAGCAGTTCGTCAAGGCTGCGCCCGAAGCTGGACTCGATGATCCCGAAGCTGACCGTGAACGGCGGTTGGTTGTGGTAGGTCTGCTCCAACAACAGCTCCTCGCGGAGCCGCTCCAGGGCCCGAGCGGCATCACCAGCCGACGTTTCGGGAAACACCGCCAGGAACTCGTCGCCTCCGCCGTGACCGAGTAGATCGTGGGGTCGTAGGCACCGCAACGCGGCTTGGCCAAGGGTGCGCAAGGCGTCCTCGGCGGCCCCCTCGCCGTGGCGGGCGGCGTAGCTGGTGAAATGGTCGATGTCGCACTGGGCCAAGGCGAACGGGGTGAGCCCCCGGGCCAGACCGAGGATCTTCTGCTCCAGCGCGGGCTGGCTGCAGATGCCGGTGCGATGATCGAGCCCGTCACTGTTTCCGCTGTCTCGGGTGCGGTTGACGGTACCTAGGCGCAGCAAGCCCAGACGGGACTCGACCTTGGCGGCCAGGGATTCCAGATAGCTGACCTCGAGATCGCTGGCCACGAGGCCGTCGGCGCCGGTGCGGTGCAACACGCCGATGGCTTCGCCCAGCACCCGGACCGGGGTGCACACCGCCGAGCAACCCAGCGCGTGGCGGTCGGCCAGATGGCGACAGGCGTCGACGTCGTCGCCAGAGGTGAAGCGCAGGGTGCGGTTGCGACGGATGGCCTCACAGTCTTGGTGGCGGAGCACCGGGCACCCTGGACCTTCCCCATCGGGCCCCACCTCGACCACCTGGATCAGGTTGCGGCGTTGACCGCCCAACAACAAGAACTCCGCAGGGGCGTGGGGCGGGATGGTCTGTAGGGCCTTGGTGATGATGGCGCCCACCGCCGCCTCGTCCTCGGCCAGTTCCAGGGCCCGGTCAAGCT
>JANPEN010000236.1:0-11160 GCA_031422955.1 Acidimicrobiia bacterium | reverse complement strand
AGGCACTAAGGCCCATGTGGGTAGCCTGTTGGAAGAGTGCGAGACATCGGCCGAGCTGCTCAAGCGGCTCGGGACCTGAGAACTTAGGGAGGACCGCCATGGTGGAACGGACCCAGAAGCAGCGGCCCGCACCGCAACGTAGCGAAGCGGCGCCGGCAGAAACCCCAGCCAAATCCGAAACGGGCGAGAAGCTGAAGGCCGAGCTGGACGATCTGCTCGACGAGATCGACGAGGTGCTGGAGACCAACGCCGAAGACTTCGTCAAGAGCTACATCCAAAAAGGCGGCGAGTAGCCGCCGGGAGCAACGCGTTCGGCGAGTAGCCGCCGGTAGCAACCCGTCCGGCGAGTAGCCGCCGGGGCACCGGAGGCGTGGTTGTTTGGCGGAGCAGATAGCCTGCCGGCCGATGCTTCCCATGTTCCCAGCCAACAATGACCCGGGGCCCAGCTTCGTGGCGCTGCGCGGACGAGCCGGCCTTGAGCCGGCTGTGCCTGCCCCTACGCAAGGCGGCCACAGCCTGGAGATCACCCATGCGACCACCGTGGTGGCCGTGCGTTACGCCGACGGTGTGATCATGGCCGGCGATCGTCGGGCCACTTCCGGCAACCTGATCAGCCATCGGGATATGGAGAAGGTGTACCCCGCCGATCGTCATTCGGGGGTGGCCATCGCAGGGGCGGCCGGGCCGGCCATGGAGATGGTGCGGCTGTTCCAGCTCCAGCTCGAGCATTACGAAAAGGTCGAGGGTCAGGCGCTTTCCCTGGAAGGCAAGGCCAATCAGCTCTCCAACATGGTCCGCGGCAATCTGCCCATGGCCATGCAGGGCTTGGTGGTGGTGCCGCTCTTCGCCGGGTTCGATCTGCGCCGGGGGCTCGGCCGGCTCTTTCAGTACGACGTCACCGGTGGCCGCTACGAGGAGATCAACTACGCCGCCACCGGCTCTGGCTCGCTGTTCGCGGCCACCGTCATCAAGCTGGGCTACCGGAGCGGTCTCACCGCCGACGAGGGAGTGGACCTGGTGCTTTCGGCGTTGTTCCAAGCTGCCGACGAGGATTCCGCCACCGGTGGGCCCGACCCGATTCGAGGTATTTATCCCATCGTGGCCACCATTAGCGAGGAAGGTTTCGAGCGGCGCTCCGACGAGGACATTGCCGCTCGCTTCCAAGCGCTACTGACCCACATGTCCACCGAACGCGGTGGGTCAGCCACCGTGACCGGGGCGTGAGGCTCCTCATGGCTGTTGGTACGCGTAGTTCATCCCTGGCTGTCGTGGCCGTCGCTCTCGCTTGCGCAGGTGCCTACCTGCCAGTAGGTCCCTTGGAGGCTCGGTCATGAGCATGCCGTTCTACGTTGCTCCCGAGCAGCTGATGAAGGACAAGGCGGACTATGCCCGCAAGGGCATCGCCAGGGGTCGTTCCCTGGCCGCCCTGGTCTGCGAGGAGGGCATTCTCATCTGCGCCGAGAACCCTTCCAACACCTTGCACAAGGTGGCGGAGATCTACGACCGCATCGGCTTCGCCGGGGTGGGCCGCTTCAACGAGTACGACCAGTTACGCATTGCCGGCGTCCGCCACGCCGACCTCAAGGGGTACAGCTACTCCCGCGAGGATGTAGAAGCAAGAAGCTTGGCCAACGCCTACGCCCAGATGCTGGGTCAGATCTTCACCCACGAGCTCAAACCCCTCGAGGTGGAGATCCTGGTGGCCGAGGTTGGCCAAGATCGGGCCGAGGATCAGCTCTACCACCTGCTCTACGACGGCACCGTGGTCGACGAACGCCGTTTCGTGGCCCTGGGAGGCGACGCGGACACCCTGGCGGAACGCCTCGACTCCGGCTGGTCCGACAGTCTCACCGTGCTGGAGGCGTTGCACCTGGCGGTGGGGGCGCTGGCCGGCCCCGACCGAACCCTGACCGGGGACGATCTGGAGGTTGCCGTCCTGGACCGCCACGGCCCCCGTCGCTGTTTTCGGCGCCTGACTGACGCCCAGGTCGACGAGCTGCTGGCCGGTGCCCCCGCTTCGGTGGCCACCGAAGAGGACTGACGAGAACGCAAGGCCCCCTCGGCGCGGTGGTCCGCGCCAACTAGAGGTGGGAGCGGGCTACCCTCCAGCTATGGACCGGCGCATCTTCGGTATCGAGAACGAGTACGGCGTCACCTGCACCCTGCGGGGGCAGCGCCGTCTTAGTCCCGACGAGGTGGCCCGCTACCTGTTCCGCCGGGTGGTGTCGTGGGGGCGTAGCTCCAACGTGTTCTTGGCCAACGGGGCCCGGCTCTACCTCGACGTGGGCTCCCATCCCGAGTACGCCACCCCCGAGTGCGATTCCATCTACGACCTGGTCGTGCACGACAAGGCGGGGGAGCGCATCTTGGAGCAGCTGCTGGCCTCGGCCGAACAGTGCCTGCGGGAGGAGGGCATACGTGGTGTCATCTATTTGTTCAAGAACAACACCGATTCGGCCGGCAACAGCTACGGCTGCCACGAGAACTACCTGACCTCCAGACGAGACGACTTCAGCTACTACGCCGAGGTGCTGATCCCGTTCCTGGTCTCGCGCCAGATCTATGCCGGGGCCGGCAAGGTGCTGCAGACGGCCAGGGGGGCCATCTACTGCGTGTCCCAGCGGGCCGAACACATCTGGGAGGGCGTTTCCTCCGCGACCACCCGCAGCCGGCCCATCATCAACACCCGAGACGAACCCCACGCTGACGCCGAGCGCTATCGGCGACTCCACGTCATCGTGGGCGACTCCAACATGAGCGAATACGCCACCTATCTGAAGGTGGGGGTCTGCTCCATTCTCTTGCGCATGTTGGAAGACCCCGCGGTGGTGTTGCGGGACATGACGTTGGAGAACCCCATTCGGGCCATTCGCGAGATCAGCCACGACATCACATGTCGGCGCAAGGTGCGCCTGGCCAACGGGCGCGAGGTCAGCGCCTTGGATATCCAGTCGGAATATCTGCAACGGGCCTTGCGCTACGCCGAGACCCACGACCTGTCCGAGCCGGAGGCCAGAGCGCTGGAGATGTGGGAGCACTGTCTCACCACTATCGAGTCCGACCCGCTGAAGCTAGACCGGGAATGCGACTGGGTCATCAAGTACAAACTGATCGAGGCCTACCGGGAACGCAACGAGCTGGCCCTGGCCCATCCCAAGATCGCCCTCATGGATTTGCAGTATCACGATGTGAACACTGACCGCGGTCTGTACTACAAGATGCAGGATCGGGGTCTGGTCGAACGCATTTGTACCGACGCCGATATCGATCTGGCTGTGGACCAGCCCCCGCAGACCACTCGGGCCAAGCTACGGGGCGATTTCATCCGCAAAGCCAAGGAAAAGAAGCGCGATTACACCGTGGACTGGGTCCATTTGAAGCTGAATGATCAGGCCCAACGCACGGTACTGTGCAAGGACCCGTTCCGTTTCGAGGACGAGCGGGTGGACAAGCTCATCGCGTCGTTGTGAACCCTGTGCGGGGTCGGAGCCAACCGTGAGCGCGACCAAGGTCGAACGTCTGCTGAACCTTTCCGCTGCCCTGTTGGCCGCCGAACGGCCGCTGAGCGCGGCCGAGATCCGCCAGCGGGTGCCGGGCTACCCCGACGAGCTGGGGAGTTTCCGGCGGGCCTTCGAGCGCGACAAGGATGATCTGCGCCAGATGGGCATCCCCCTGCGGCTAACCTCGATTCAGGCAGAAGGCCTGGTCACCGAGGGGTACCGCATACCTCCGGAGGAGTATGCGCTGCGCGACCCTGGCCTAGAGGCCGACGAGTTGGCCGCCTTGCATTTCGCCGTGCACGCCGTGCGGCTGGAGGGCATCTCCTCCGCCGAGGCCTTGCAGACCCTGGCGGGGGAGCGCTTCGCGGGTGTGGAGCCCCTTGAGACGGGGGAGCAGTTGGCCAGGGTGCCCGCCGACGGGCGGTTGATGACCCTGTTCGCCGCGCTGGTCGATCGCCACCCGGTGCGGTTGGTCTACAACGACACGGCCCGGGTGGTGGAACCTCATCGTCTCGACTACGAGCGGGGGCGGTGGTACCTGTCCGGCTTCGACCGGGAACGAGCGCAGAACCGTTCCTTTCGGGTCGAGCGCATCCAGCAGGACGTGGTCGTGCAATTGGCGGAAACCTTCCAGGCGCCCAGCCAACCCCACCCCGGGGTTGCGCTGCGTTCGTGGCAACTGGGCCGTGCCGAGGCGGTGTGGGCCGAGGTGGTGGTGGACGCCGATCAGGCCGCTTCGGCCCGCCGCCACCTGGGCGAAGAGGCGGTGGCCGGGGTCGATGCCGAGGGCCGGACCCGCTTTCGGGTGGAGGTGCGCAATCGGGAAGCCTTCCGGGGTCTGGTGCTGACCTTCCTCGACCACGCCGAGGTGCTCAGCCCGCCTGAGCTGCGCGCCGACGTGGTGGCCTGGCTCGAAGCGCTGGCGCGCTCGTGAGCGCCGAGCCTCGTCGCAACCGGGTCACCGCGGGAGACCGGGTTCGGCGGCTTTTGGGCATCGTCCCGTGGATCGCGGCCAGGGAGGGCCCCACCATCAGTGAGATCTGTGAGCGGTTCGAACTAACCAGAACCCAGCTCCTCGACGACCTCGACGTGGTGTTCATGGTCGGCCTGTACCCCTTCACCCCCGATGAGCTCATCGATGTGATCATTGAGGAGGACCGGGTGTTCATCCGCCTGGCCGACTTCTTCGCCCGCCCGCTGCGCCTCACCCCCGACCAGGCGCTGGCCCTGGTGGCGGCGGGGGCCCGCCTGGCCCCCCGAGGCGCCGCCGACGCCGACAGCCCGTTAGCCAGGGGATTGGCCAAGGTCGCCGCAGTGCTTGGCATCGATCAGGAGGCGGCCCTAGCCGTGCACCTGGGAGAGGCCCGGCCCGAGGTGTTGGCTCTGTTACACACCGCGGTGGCCGAACGACGCCGGGTGGAGCTGAGCTACTACAGCTACGGGCGCGACACCCAGACCCGGCGGCTGGTTGACCCCCACCGGGTCTACGCCGACGGTGGCCAGTGGTACCTCGACGCCACCTGCCATACCGCGGCGGATGAACGGCTGTTCCGGCTGGACCGCATCGAACAGGCCGTGCTCACCGATCAGCGTTTCGCGAGCCGGGCCGGGCCGGCCAGCCGGGCGAGCCTTGCCCCCGGGGCGAAGGACGGGCCGGGCCGTGGCGCCGCAGGCGCGGTGTATCACCCCAGCCCCGCCGATCCCCGGGTGGTGCTGGATCTGGCCCCGGCCGCGGCCTGGTTGACCGAGCACTACCCCTGTGAAGCGGTGGAGGTGTTGGAGCCCTCCGGCCCTGAGGCGATGAGCCGCCTGCGGGTCACCCTGGCCGTCAGCGCTCAGCCCTGGTTAGAGCGGCTCCTGGTCCGCCTCGGTCCCGACGCCACCGTGGTGCGGGCGGACGCCCCCCTCGATGTTGACGTGGGCCGCAGGGCCGCGGCTCGGATCTTGGCCCGCTACGGCCACGGGGAACGGACCGC
This sequence comes from Acidimicrobiia bacterium, assembly GCA_031422955.1. Taxonomy (GTDB): domain Bacteria; phylum Actinomycetota; class Acidimicrobiia; order Acidimicrobiales; family CAIXPF01; genus CAIXPF01. The sequence continues at coordinate 5,684 of JANPEN010000236.1, read as the reverse complement.
CTGATCCCTCGGTCAGGGGCCATCAGGGAAGCCAGTTGAGGTCAGGCCAGTAACCTGCCTCGCAGTGAGCAGCCAACCGCCCGCAGCGGAGAGTCCGGGGCCCGTCCTCGATCGTCGCGGCCGTGGTCGGGAGGCGGCCCCCGCCGCCAACAACGGGCTCAGCGGCAACGGCGCCAGCACTGCCGTGAGTAGTGCCGGCGCTAACACGAACGCCGGCAGGATTTCCGCCAGCACGAGCTCCGCCAGCACGAGCTCCGCCAGCACGAACGGCGCGGGCCCTACCGCCACCCGCAGGAGTAGCGCCAGCGTGTTTTCGTCTCCCGAGCTCGATGAAGCTCGGGCCGTGGCACCGCGCTGGCAGCTTCAGGCGCCGTTGGCGGCGCCCCGATGGCAGGTGCCCGCCATTGCCCTTCCGCCGTGCTGGGTGCATCCCGAGCCCTTCGCCCGGCCATCCGCGAGCCCGCCCCGGGCGCGGGTGGACCCCCCGCTCACCCTGCTCGTCGCCCCCCGGCAGGCGTCGGCGCTGGCGAGCCCACCAACTCGGGCAACGCCGTTTCCCGCAGCCCCTGCGGAAGCCGATATCCCCGCGGCAGCGAAGACCCCCGCGCAAGCGGGGACCGCAGATGAGCTCCAGGCCGCGCCCCGCGCCGCGGCTCCCGCTGGCGATGTCGCCGCCGATTCGGATGCCGATGAACTTGACCAGGCCGATCGCGCCGACCTGGCCCCCGCCAAGCAGGAGCCCAAGCCGTTGACCAGGCTCGCCCTGGAATGGATCGGGATCCTGGCCGGGGCGCTGATCGTGGCCCTCATCATCAAGGCGTTGCTGGTCCAAGCGTTTGTCATCCCCTCTCGTTCGATGGAGCCGACCTTGGCCGTCGGCGATCGCGTGCTTGTCCTTCGCCCCAGCTACCAGCTCCAAGACGTGGACAGGGGTGACGTGGTCGTGTTCGACCGGCCGGAACAGCTGCGGGGCGGGCCTGACGATTCCGACCTCATCAAACGGGTCATCGGCCTGGCCGAGGAGACGGTTGAAGGTCGCGACGGCGCCGTGTACGTCAACGGGGTCCGACTGGAGGAGCCCTGGTTGCCAGAGGGGGTCCGCACCAGCGACTTCGCCCTCGTGCGGGTACCGGCTGAGCATGTGTGGGTGATGGGAGACAACCGGGACAACTCCCAGGACAGCCGGGTGTTCGGCACCCTGCACCAGGACCGAATCATCGGCGAGGCTTTTCTACGTTGGTGGCCGGTTTCTCGCCTGGCCGGTCTCTGAGCGGATCAGGGCGTCGCTCATGCGCTCGACGTAGTCCGAGAACACCCCGTCGATGCCGGCGTCGAGCAGTTCGTCGAGTACGCGGGGCAACTGGGCATCCCAGCCCAACGAGTAGCGCTCGAACCGATGGAACAGGGCGATCAGCCCCCCACTCCAGTCGCTGGCGTGGAGGTTGACGGCGTCGACTCCCAGGCTTCGCTGCCGGGCGGCCCGACGCTCGGGACCCTCGGTGAGGCGCTTCAAACGGGTCGAGTCGACCAGTTTTACCCCATCGGACAACCCCCGCCACGACGCCACCACCTCCAGCTCGGGGTGGCACAACCACAGCCGATCCTCCGCGCCCGCGAGCCGGGCGATGTCGATCACCCGGGCTGCGGCGGCGATGTCCTTCACATCCAGGGCCAGCTCCAAGGTGGCCCCAACCCCACAAGCAACGTCCTGGTAGAGCTCCTCCAAGGAGGGGATGAAGTTCGGCAGCTCCCGCCGCTCGAGGGTGGCAATGGCCCGACGGCGCAACCGGGACCCGATCACGCCGTCGTGGTCGAGCACGCACACCCCATCCGCGGTCAGCCACACGTCGCTCTCCAAGCCCGTTGCCCCCAATCGCACGGCCAAGCGGAACGCTTCGAGGGTGTTTTCGGGGGCGTTGGCCCTGGCGCCGCGATGGGCGAAACCGATGGGTGGACGGCGCAGCGACGGGAGTCGAGACATCACTGTCCATCCTGGTCGGTCCGCCGGGCTTGGACCAGTGGACGGCCACACCCGGGTGCAGTAACCCCCTTGCTACGGGCGAATCACCTCGGCTTGGGGTCAAGGAGCCCCCACCTCGAATGAGCGCTCAATCCCACGGATGCGCCTCAAGGCGGTTGGTTGGCCGGGTCGATGACAACTGCACGGCGCGAGCGCAAGGGCGCTGTAAATCGCCAATCGGGCCGGTGGGCCGAGGAGGACGACATGGCCACAATTCGGGCCAGCTGTGCGGAGTGCGGGGATGTCGAGCTCACCACGCGTGACGTGCGAGTTCGGGTTTGCACCCACGACAACCGGGGGACGTACTCGTTTCGCTGCCCCCGATGTCGCATGGTGGTGGTCAAGCCAGCGGAGCCACGCACCATCGAGCTGCTGGTCGCCTCCGGGGTGGAGATGTCCACCTGGGATCTGCCGGCCGAGCTGCGGGAGCCTCGCCAGGGCGCTCCCATCACCCACGATGATCTGCTGGACTTCCATCAGACGCTCTACGACGACAGAGCCTTCATGGAGGCCCTGACCGGCATTCTCTCCATCGACGAGAGCTGACCTCGGTCTAGGCTGAGCGACGGTGTTGGCCTAGGTTGAATAGCCATGTTGGGCTGGCTTGTTGGGACTGTGGCGCTGACCGCGCTAGCCGTAGTAGTGCTACGGCTACGGGTGGCGGTCGCTGCCGAGGCGGCGGCTACGTTCAGCTCGACCCTCGGGCCGGGTCTGGACTTTGCCAAGCGCTCGGAGGCGGCCAGGGCTACTGCCGACGCGGTGCAAGCCCTTGACCATCGGGCAGCCGCCGTGCTCGAACGTCTGGGCTGATCGAGAACTACTTTCCTCCCGCTTAGGGCCGCGACCGTGGATCGAGAGGGGCGGGCACGACCACTAGGCTGACATCCATGTTCAATGTGACCGGTGGGGAGCTGGTCATCATCTTCCTGGTGGCGTTGGTCGTGCTCGGCCCCGAACGCCTGCCCGAGGCGGCGCGCACGGTGGGCCGCCTCATAGGGCAATTGAAAGACGTGTCCCAGGGGTTCCAAAAGGAGCTCAAGTCGGCCATGGACGAGGTGGGCGACCCAGTCCACAAGCTCACCCGTCCCAGCCTGCGCTCCCTCGACGGATCCGAGTTGCCCGATACCCGGGTCAAACCCAAGTCCGCCGAGATGGCCCCGTTCGTAGCCTCCGCCGCCGTCGAACCCGAACCCGAGGCCGGCTGGAGCACGCCCCCCGCGGCAACGGCCGCGCTAGCTCAGGACCCCGCCGTCAACCCCGCCCAGGACCCGGCTCTCGACCCCGCCACGCAGGCCGCCGCGCCTCCGTTCGCCCCGGGTATGGCCCCTGCCGCCCGTAACGGTGGGCAGGACCAGGGCCCCCATGATCCAGTCCGGCCTGAACACGGCCAGCCCGAGAACGGCCAGCCCGGCCCCGCGCCCAGCCAACCCGGGTCGATCCCGGGGATCGAGGCGAGGTGAGCGTGCTGGCCGGGTCCCTCGGCGGCCAGAGCTCCGGCGACGAGCTGGCCAGCATGACGCTGATGGAGCACCTCCGGGAGCTTCGCACCCGGGTCATCCGTTCGGCCATCGGCGTGGTGGTGATGGCCCTGGCGGTGTGGTTCGTCTACCCCTACGCGGTCGACGTGCTGCGTGACCTGCTCGAATCCAGCTGTCCGAGTCAGGCGGACTGCCGGGTCATTGCCACCAGCCCGATGCAATCGCTGGCCACCCGGATGACCGTGTCCGCCTACGGGGGCATCGGGTTGGCGCTGCCGTTGCTGTTGTGGCAGCTGTGGCAGTTCGTAACCCCTGGGCTGTACAAGAAGGAGCGGCGCATGGCCGCTCCCTTCGTGATCTGCTCGTTCCTGCTGTTTTTGATCGGCGTGGGTCTGGCCTGGCTGACCTTGCCCAAGGCCATCTACTTCTTGGCCCAGTTCGGCGGAGACGTCGACCAGTTCTACGCGGTGAACGAGTACACCTCCTTCGTGGTCAAGACCGCAGTCGGGTTCGGCATCGGTTTCCAGTTTCCGATGCTGCTGGTGTTCCTGCAGATCATCGGCCTGGTCAACCACCGTCAGCTGGGCCACTACCGGCGTCACGCCGCAGTCGGCATCATCGTGGGCGCTGCCCTCATTACCCCCGGTGGCGACGTCTTCAGCTTGGTCGCCCTGGCCGTGCCGATGTACGTCCTGTACGAGGGAGCCATCATCTTCGGGCGGGTGCTGGTACGCAAGCGTCGGCGCCGTGACGAACGGGCGCGGATCGCCGAACAGGCAGGATCGATCCAAGAGTGAAGGACCCCCGGCCCTTCGAGTTGGATCGGTTCCAACGCGAGGCCATCGCCGCGCTCGAGCGGGGTGCGTCGGTGCTGGTAGCGGCACCGACTGGGTCGGGCAAAACGGTGGTGGCAGAAGAGGCGGTGGAACGGGCCCTGCAAGCCGGCCGACGCATCTTCTACACCACTCCCATCAAGGCCCTGTCCAACCAGAAATACGGTGACCTGGCCCGAGCCCACGGCGCCCATCGGGTTGGGCTGCTCACCGGGGACAACGCCATCAACCCCGATGCCGCGGTGGTGGTGATGACCACCGAGGTGCTGCGCAACATGATCTACGCCGGCGCCCCCCTCACCGAGCTGGCCTACGTGGTGCTCGACGAGGTCCACTACCTCCAAGACGCCTACCGGGGCCCGGTTTGGGAGGAGGTGATCACCCACCTACCCGTCCACGGGCGCCTGGTCTGTCTCACCGCCACCGTGTCCAACGCCGACGAAGTGGCCGACTGGATCAGCCTGGTCCGGGGGCCGACGGAGGTGGTGGTGGAAACCCAGCGGCCCATTCACCTGGAGCATCTCTACCTGGCCGCGGATCGCGCCTCCCACCAGCTGCAACTGGTGCCCGTGCTGGTCGACGGTCAGGCCAACGCCGAGGGGGCCCGCTTCGACGCCACCGTCAGCGGGCGTGGTCCGCGGGGCCGGCCCCGGACCCGTTTCACCGCCCCCCGCCGCCCCGAGGTAGTGGAGGAGCTGGCCGAACGAAACTTCCTGCCGGTGTTGTACTTCGTGTTCAGCCGGGCCGGCTGCGACGAGGCGGCCACCACCTGCTTGCACGCAGGGCTCCGCTTGACCACGCCCGACGAGCGATCACGCATCCGGGCCATCGTCGATGAGCACGTAGCCGGTTTGGCCCCGGGGGACCTAGCCGTGTTGGGCTTCGATCGTTTCGTGGCCGCTATGGAGGCCGGTATTGCCTCCCACCATGCCGGCATGGTGCCCCCGTTCAAGGAGGCCGTCGAACGCTGCTTCGTGCAAGGCCTGGTCAAAGCGGTGTTTGCCACCGAGACGTTGGCCTTGGGGATCAACATGCCCGCCCGTACGGTAGTCATCGAAAAGTTGACCAAGTTCACGGGGGAACGCCATGAGTTCCTCACGCCGGGTGAGTACACCCAGCTCACCGGGCGAGCCGGCCGCCGCGGCATCGACGACATCGGCCGAGCAGTGGTGCTGTGGTCCCCCTTCGTAGGGTTCGAGGCGGTGGCCAACCTGGCCGCGAGCCGCAGCTTTTTCCTGCGTTCGGCCTTTCGGCCCACCTTCAACATGGCCGCCAACCTGGTGCGCCGTTACCCCCAAGATGACGCCTACCGGCTGCTGAACCGTAGCTTCGCCCAGTATCAGGCCGACCGAT
>JANPEN010000235.1:0-7487 GCA_031422955.1 Acidimicrobiia bacterium | reverse complement strand
CCGTGTTATCAGGGCCGCGGCGACCACCCGACCCCCGGTCGGGCCCTGCGCTGGGCTGAACGGGACCCTGGCCGCAGGTAGGCCACAGTTAGGCCACAGTTAGGCCACAGCTGACACCGACACACCCGTTAGCCCGAACGGGCTGTGTTCGTCCGCACCGGTTCCGCCTAACGGCCCGGCCCGGCCACGCCCGCGCCCGCTCTACGGTTAGTGGCCTGATGCCCGAACCCCTCCCACCATCGAGGAACCAACCGCCCGACGTCGAGGAGCCGGAAAACCCCCACGTCCGGGCCGAGGGAGGCCCGACCGAGATCGTTTTCGTCCGCCACGGCGAGCCTGAGTGGGTGCGAGGCGGGCTCAACGTGGACGATCCGCCCCTCACGGAACGGGGCCAGGAGCAGGCCCGCCGACTGGCCCAGCGCCTGGCCGGTGAGCACTTCGACGAGATCCTGGTATCGCCCCTGCAACGCACCCGCCAAACGGCCGCACCGCTGCTGGCGGCCGTGGGCAGGGAACAGGTGCTGGCCCCTTGGCTGGAGGAGATCCGCAACCCGGTGTGGCATGGCACGCCAGTCGAGCGGGCGGAGGAGGCCTTCCGAGCCGACCGGGCCAAGCCGGCCCACCTGCGCTGGGAGGGCCTCGACGGGGGCGAGTCGGTGCGCGACTTCGTCACCCGCATCCATCTCGGAGTCCGGCTCTTCTTGGCCGAACGAGGCATCGAGCGAGCCCGCCAGGACCTGCCCGTGTGGTCGGTGCGAGAGCCCGGTCGACGCATCTTGCTGGTGGCCCACGCTGGCACCAACGCGGTGGCCTTTGGTCATCTGCTCGGCCTGGAGCCGGTGCCGTGGGAGTGGGAGCGCTTCGTGCTCGGCCACGCCTCCATCAGCAGGGTCGAAGCGTTGAGCACCGGCGAAGGCGTCACCTTCAGCCTGACCCGACTCGGCGATGTCGAGCATCTCGGCGAGGATCAACGAACTCGCTGATCACCCGCCGATTTTTTGGGTCCCGTCGGGTTTGGGAGTCGAGGCCGTTACCGTTGACGCCCTCAACGACTCCTCGGGGTCGGTCTCCAGCGTTCAACTTGAGGTCACGCGCGCATGCATCGACGCCCCCACCTGCACCATGCGGTGCTCGTGGTCGCGCCGTTGCTCATGGGTTCACTGCTTCCGTCATCAGCAGCTGCCGGCGGTGGACGCACCGCGCCTCGTGGTCAAGTGCCCGGCGACAACAACCTGGAGGAAACCCAGACCTCGCTACGTCAGCAGCAGGCCGACCTCGCTGCTGAGCTCGACGTGCTCCAGGCCAGCGCGGAACAGGTAGCGGCCGCCTTGGAGGCCCTCGACCGCAACGTCGCCCTCCAACAAGCCCACACCCAGGCCGCCACCCGGCTGGCCGAAGAAGCCCGCCAACGCGAGGCCCAGGCCACGGCCTCGGTGGAGGCCAAGCAGATCGAGGTGGAGCGTCTGGCTCAGCGGGTGCAGGAAATGGCCGTCGGTTTGTACCTGCGCCCCCCCTTCGACGACGCCATCCACGCGCTGATCAACACCACGCCAGGTGAGAACCCGACCGCCCTGGCCCTGGTCCGTTTTCGGGTCGAGGACGTGGCCGAGACCCTCCAAGCGACCGAGCGAGCGCGCGACGCTCTCGCCGCCGCCCAGGTCGCCGCCACCCAAGCTCGCCGCCGGGCCGACCAGGCGCTGTTGGCCCAGCAGGCCGAGCTGGCCACGCTGCAAGCCGTACGAGACCAGCAACAGGGCTTCGCCATTCAGGTCTCTGACCGCATCGAGCGGGCCCTCGGCGAGGCCGCCCAACTTGCCGACCTCGACGCCGAGCTCTCCTCGCAGATGCAACAACGCGAGCTCGAGCTGGCCAACCGACTACGCGACAGCCTGGCCAAGGCCGGCACCACCGTGGTGGTCATCAACGCCGACCCCATCTCCGGACCAGCCGGTCCCGCCACCCCGACCGACCCCACCGCCACCACCGCTCCCCCCGCCACCGCTCCGCCCAGCACCGAGGCTGCAGGCGACTCCGGCGGCCCCGAAGGCCCGGGCGACGGCGCGGACGGCCAGCAACCGCCCGCCACCGCCGCCACGACCGCTCCGAGGACAACCAGCCCGCCGACCGTCGCCACCACGGCGCCCCGGGTGATTGTCATCACCGCGGTGGACACCACCTGGGTGCGCGGCATCGAGGTGGCCACCCAGATCGCCCCGCAGTTCGAGGCACTGATGGCCGCGGCGGAGGCGGACGGGCTGCAACTGGCCGGCAGCGGCTACCGCAACACCGCTCGCCAAATCGAGATCCGGCGCGAGGTCTGCGGTCCTACCGACTACGACATCTACCTCAAGCCGTCGTGGGAATGCTCACCGCCGGTCGCCCGGCCGGGCACCTCCATGCACGAAAAGGGCTTGGCCATCGATTTCACCGATGGCGAGGATCTGGTTCGCCGGGAGGATCACCCGGTGCATCAGTGGCTGGCCAACTACGCCAAGACCCACCCCTTCCTGCGCAACCTCAAAGGCGAACCCTGGCACTGGTCCACCACTGGCGGCTGATCCGGTAGGTTGCCCGGGTGGAATTCGACCTCATGACCGGCAACAACTCGCTGGCCGAGATGGCCCGCCTGGCGGTGGAGTGGCAGCAGCTGGGCTTCTCCGGCATCACCCTCACCGAAACCGGCCGTACCGCCTACCTCTCCGCCGCAGTGGCCGCGGTGGCCGCCCCCTCCCTCAGCCTCACCACCGGGATAGCGGTGGCCTTCCCCCGCAGTCCCATGGTCACCGCCAGCACGGCCTGGGAGCTGGCTGAGGCCACCCAAGGACGTTTCGTGCTGGGGCTGGGCACCCAGGTCAAAGCGCACATCGAACGCCGCTTCTCCACCCAGTTCGAGCCGCCGGGGCCGCGCCTACGCGAGTACGTGCAAGCCGTCAAGGCCTGCTTCCGGGCCTTTTCCGGCCAGGAGAAGCTGGCCTTCTCCGGCAACTACTACAACTTGTCGCTGCTGCCCGCAGCTTGGTTGCCCGGTGCCATCGACTGGCCCGACATTCCCGTGTACATCTCCGCCGTGGGGCCGTGGATGACCCGCATGGCCGGCGAGGTGGCCGACGGCATCCACGTGCATCCCTTGCATTCCCTGCCGTATCTCAACGAGGTGTTGCTGCCCAAGGTGGCCGAAGGCGCAGCCCTGGCCAACCGCCGCCTGCAGGACGTGAAGCTGGCCGTGCCCGTGTTCACCATCGTGGGCGACAGCGAAGAGGAGCGGGGCCCGTGGAAAGAACGGGCTCGCAGCCAGATCGCCTTTTACGGCTCGACGAGGAACTACGCCTTCCAGTTCGAAATGCTCGGCTTCAACGGGGTCTCGGCGCAGCTCAACGACCGACTCAAGGCCGGCGATCTCCCCGGCATGTCTGCGCTCATCACCGAGGAGATGCTCGAGTACTTCGCCGTCACCGCCACCTGGGATGAGTTGGCCGACAAGCTGGTGCAGCGCTACCACGGGGTGGCGGATCGGCTCATCATGTACTTCGCCCAACCCCAGATGCAGCGAGATCCCGCCAGTGCCGGCCGGTGGGGCGAGATCGCCCGCGCCGTGCTCGCTGCCGGCTGACCGGCCCGCAACCCGTTCAGGGGCGGCGCAGGCCCTCCCACTCTTCAATGGTGCGGGGCCATTCCGCTTTCAGCAGCCGAGACAGCGAACGGTCGGCCAGAACCTTGCCGCCGGTTTGGCAAAGGGCGCAGTAGTTGTGCTCGTTGTCGGCGTAGACAATGCGTTGCACCGGGTGCCCGCAACGAGGACAGGGTTGGCCGTAGCGGCCATGCACGGCCATCTCGGGGCGAAAGGCGGTCACCTTCTCCGGAAAGACATCCCCCGTCTCCGCCCGCAAACGATGCGTCCACTCCGTCAACGTGTCAACGATGGCCTGGTGCAACCGGGCCAGCTCCTCGGTGTCGAGTTGGCCGCTGCGGCGGGTCGGTGAGAGTTGGGCCGCCCACAGGATCTCATCGGAGTAGGCGTTGCCGATACCGGAAAAGGCGCTGGGGTCCGTCAACGCCCGTTTCAGGGTGCGATTGGTGGCACAGAGCTGGGTGGCGAACGCCTCAGCGCTCATGATCAACGGCTCCAGCCCGCCCCGATCGTGTTCGGCCAACATGGCCGCCTCGCCCCGCACCGCCCATAGCGAGGCCCGTTTCTTGGTACCGGCCTCGGTCAAGGTCAGCGTCCCGTGATCAAAACGGAAAGCGGCCAGACCGACCTTGCCGGGAATGGCGGCATCGACCTTTTTCCAGTGCAACCGCCCCGCGATCATCAGATGCAGGACCAGAAAAAGCTCGTCGGGGAACTCGAACACCAACCGCTTCCCCAGCCGGCGCAGGCCCACAACCGGTTGATCGGCGAAGGCTTCGAGCGGCGGGTCGTAGCTGCGCAGGAGCGAGATGCCCCGAACATCGATGCGGCGCAGCGCGTGGCCGGCCAGCTGGCGTTCGAGCGCTTCAAGATAGAGGACGACGTCGGGAAGCTCGGGCATCTCAGGCCGACTCGCCCAGCTCGGCCAACAGGCGGCGCAGGGTCTGGCACAACAGCACGTGTTCGTGCCGGTGGATGCGCTCGCTCAACGTCTCAAGGGTGTCGGTGGCCTCGATAGGAACCTCCACGGTGGCCAGCACCGGACCGTTGTCGATCCCCTCGTCCGGCACCAGGTGCACCATGATCCCGGTAGCGGCGATCTCGCCTCTCGTCGCGGCGGCGAAGGCTTTCTCGATGGCGTGGGCGCCGGGAAAGGTGCCAGGCAGGGCCGGATGCAGGTTCACCACCCGATCCGGGAACCGGTCCAAGAAGGCGGAGGACAGCAGATGCATCCATCCGGCCAGCACCACGTAGTCGGGTCGGTGGGAAGCCACCACCTCGGCCAACTCGGCGTCGTAGTCCCTCCGAGTGCGCCCGGCCCGCCTGGCCGCGGCCAGCGATAGGTACTCCGTCGCCACCCCAACCCGGGCGGCGCGCTGCAGGGCAAAGGCATCGGCGCGGTTGCTGACCACCGCCACCACCGGCAAGGCGTCATCCAGTAGGGCCTGCAGGTTGGACCCGCTCCCCGAAACCAGCACCACCAGGCGCCGCCCGCTCACGCCCGCGTCGCTCATGCCAGCTCGCTCATGCCGGGCCAGCTCAGACGAGCAGGACGGCGGCGCCGTTTTCGGGCCGACGAACCAACTCGCCCAACGGGAAGGCGCCTGGCGGCGCGGTGCCGCCGATGCCGACCATACCGACCCCCATGTTGAAGGCCCGATGAGCTTCCGGCAAGGACAACTGCCCCCACGACACTAGCTGCTGGAACAGCGCAGGCACCTCCCATGCGTTCAACTCCACCCGCGCGGCCAAACCGGCGGGCAACACCCGACCCAGGTTGTCCAACAACCCGCCGCCGGTGATGTGCGCCAAGCCCAAAATGTCGGTGGAGGCCCCGCCGACCAGGTCGGCCAGATCGGCCAGATAGCAACGATGGGGCTCGAGCAGGGCGTCCATCATCGCATCGGACACCTGGCGGCCCTCCAGCAGATGACGGATGAGAGAATACCCGTTGGTATGGGGGCCGCTGGAGGCCAGACCCCACAGCGGGGTTCCCTCGGTCATCTCCGCAAGGCGGGGCAATACCGCATCCCGATCGACCATGCCGACAATGGTGCCGGCCACGTCGACCGCGTCGGGGGCGTACACCCCTGGCATCTCCGCCGTCTCACCACCGAGCAGGGCGGCACCCACCGCGCCACAAGCCTCGGCCAGGCCCGTGACGATCTCCACGATCACCGCAGGGTCGAGCCGGGCGGTGGCCACATAGTCGAGGAAGAACAGCGGTTTGGCCCCCTGGACCAAAATGTCGTTGACGCAGTGGTTGACCAGATCATGGCCGATCCCTCGCCAGCGCCGGGTCTGGGCGGCCAGCTTCACCTTGGTCCCCACGCCATCGGTCGAGGCCACCAACACCGGCTTACCCGGCCAGTTCTCCACCGAGAACAGCCCGCCGAAACTGCCCACATCCGACAGCACCCGAGGGGTGTACGTCCCCCGCACCGCCGCAGCCATACCGGCCACTGCGGCGGCGGCCGCGTCGATGTCGACCCCCGCCTCCTTGTAGGTCGTCACGATTCCCTTCCCCCATTGCCCAACGCGCACGACCCGTTCCGCGCGGTGTCTTCCCGCAAGCTCCGCCCTATGTCCCGGCGGAACTGGGCGCCGGCAAAAGAGATCTCGGCCACGCCGGCGTAGGCCTTGACCGCGGCCGCCTCCAGGTCGGGGCCCAGCGCGGTGACCGAAAGCACCCGGCCTCCAGCCACCCGGGGCCCCTCGGGGGCAAGCGTCGTACCCGCATGGAAAACCGTGCAACCGGTGGCCTTGGCCGCCTCGAGGCCGGTGATGAGGGCCCCTGCCCGCAGTTGCATGGGGTAGCCATCAGCGGCCATGACCACCGTCACCGCCGCCTCCGAACGCCACGACAACTGCACCTGGGCCAGTTGGCCCCGCACTGCGGCGGCGAACACCTCGGCCGGATCATCGGTCAGTAGGGGCAAGATGACCTGCGCCTCGGGATCGCCAAGGCGGCAGTTGTACTCCAACACCTTGGGTCCTGCGTCCGTCAGCATGATGCCGGCGTAGAGAACGCCGACGTAGGCCGTACCTTCCCGTATCATACCGTCTAGTATGGGAGCAATGGCGGTCTCGCCCACCGAGGCCAGCAACTCGCCGGACACGGTGCCGGAAGGGGCAAAGGCACCCATGCCGCCGGTGTTGGGCCCCTCATCGCCGTCGAGCAACCGTTTGTGGTCCTGGGCGGGCACCAACAGCCGGTAGGTCGAACCAGAGCAGATGGCCAGCACGGAAACCTCCGTGCCGACGAGACGCTCCTCCAGCACCACCTCATCACCAGCCGGGCCGAAGGTGCGCGCCACGAACATGTCCCGCAGCGCCGCCTCCGCCTCGGCCCGATCGGTGGGCACGATCACCCCTTTGCCCGCAGCCAGGCCGCTGGCCTTGACCACAGGCACCCCGTCGAACCGATCGAGGGCGGCCAGCCCGTCGGCCAGGTTGTTCACCGTCACCGACTCGGCGCTGACCACACCCCAACGGGCCATCAGGGCCTTGGCGTGGGCCTTGGACCCTTCCAGCTCCGCACAGGCCCGGCGGGGGCCGAAAGCAACCACGCCTTGGGCTTGGAGGGCGTCGACCAAACCCGCCACCAACGGCACCTCGGGCCCAACCACCACCAGATCTACGGTTTCCTCAACGGCGAGGCGGACCAAGCCGGCCACATCATCAGCCCGCACGGGCCGATTGGCGCCACCCCCCACACCGCCGGTACCGGCGTTGCCTGGCGCGCACAGGACCTGGTGGCCCCAGCTCTGCAGCCCGTGGACTAGGGCGTGGTTACCCCCCCCCCCCCCCAACCCCCCGGTACGCACGCCGAAGCCAGGTACCGAGAAGGCGGCGGAGC
>JANPEN010000234.1:0-6670 GCA_031422955.1 Acidimicrobiia bacterium | reverse complement strand
GATTGGTTCGTGCACGCCGGGCCCAACGGCGGGGTGGTGGCGGCGGTGCTGCTGCGGGCCGCGGTCGCTCAGGTCAAGGAACCCCTGCGCGCGCCCCGTACCCTCACCGTGCACTATCTCGGTCCGCCCGCCGAGGGCCCGGCCGAGGTGCACGTCACCACCGAACGAGCCGGGCGGGGCGTAAGCTTTCTCTCCGCCCGCCTCGTGCAACCCAACCCAACCAGCCGGCCCGGCGCGGGCGGCCAGCCCGGCGCGGTGAAGGCGGTGGCGCTGATCGCCTTCGGGGCTCCCAGGGCGGAGCGGGTGGCGTGGTCGGCGCGGGCCCTGCCGGCCATGCCCGACCCAGCCAGCTGCCCCGAGCTGGCCCTTGACATCGAGGCGAGCCCGCCCAACATCCGGCTGCGCTGGGATTGCCGGTGGGCGTTGGGCCAGGCCAACGCCACTGGCCCCACCGAGGGCACCCTCACCGGGGGCTGGATCCGCGCCTCGGTGCCCACCGCAGTGGACCACGTGCTGGTGGCGGCCATGGCCGACGCCTGGTTGCCCCCCGTCATCGCCAGGGCCGGGATTCCCCCGCTCAGCGTGCCTACGGTGGAACTCACCGTGCATTTCCGCGACACCGCCACCTTGGCCCAGATGACCCCGATCGACTGGTTCGCCTGCAGCTTCCGCACCGACGTCGCCCAGGAGGGCTTCTTGGAGGAGGACGGCCTGATCTGGTCGGGGGACGGGCGCCTCGTGGCCATGAGCCGCCAGTTGGCCGTGGTCGCCGAGCGCAGGGAGTTCAGCCAATGAGCGACCCAGTACCCGCCAGCCCAGTACCCGCCAGCCCAGAACCCGCCAGCCCAGGGAGCTTCGACCCCCACGCGGTGCCGATTCGACCTGCGGCCACGGTGATGGTGGTGCAGGACCAGTCGGGCGCGGCGGGTTCGCAGCTGCAGGTGCTCATGTTGCGCCGTACGGCCAGAGCCATATTCGCCGGTGATATGTGGGTCTACCCCGGGGGTCGGGTCGATCCCGAGGACGAGGAGATCGCCGCCCGCCACGTCACCGGCCTCGATACCGCCGAAGCCAACCGTCGCCTCGGGCTGGAGGCGGGAGGACTGGCCTACTGGGTAGCCGCCCTGCGGGAGTGTTTCGAGGAGGCGGGCATCTTGCTGGCCCGACGGTTGAGCGATGGGGCCGCCATCGACACCTCCGACCCGGCCACGGTGGCTCGTCTGGCCGGTCGGCGAGTCGAGCTCAACGCCGGTCGGACCACCTTTGGTGAGGTGATCCATGCCGAGGAGGTGGTGCTCGACGCAAACCGCATTCACTACGTGGCCCACTGGGTAACCCCGGTGGGTCCCGCCCGCCGGTTCGATACCCGCTTCTTCCTGGCCGCGGCGCCGCCGGGCCAGATCGCCGCCCACGACGACAACGAGGTGGTGCACCACGAATGGGTGGCCCCCGGCCTGGCGTTGCGGCGCTGGCAGGCGGACGAGATGGGCATGATGACGCCCACCGCCCGGATGCTGATGTGCTTAGCGCCCTTTGCCGGCGCGGCCGAGGCGGTGAGGGCGGCCGCCCTGGATCTGGCCCCCGAGCAGATCAGGGTTCGTCAGCAAGATGGCACGTATCACATCATGTTGCCGGGCGAGCCAGGTTGGGAGCAGGGCGACCCTGATACCGAGTTCGGATGGGTCAAGCTTCGTCGGGCCCCCGGGGCCGGGTCGGCTGAGGCGTAAACCCAGCGGCGGTGGCCGATAGGAGCGTGGGGGTGGGAGTACGCCAGGTAGTGGATGATCCCGACGACCCCGTGCTTCGCGTGTTCCGCGATCTCACCGACGCGGTCCTGCGCCGCGGTATCGAGGCGGCGGAGGGTCTCTTCATCGCCGAGTCGCTCCATGTCGTGCGCCGGGTCCTGGAGGATCATGCCGAGCAGGTCCGGGTGGTGGTCGTCACTCCCCACGGCGCGCAACGGCTGGCTGACGTGGTCGACCGCAGCCCGTTGGTCCTCGTGGCGGCGCCGGCGGTGTTGGCCGCGGTGGCTGGCTTCGAGGTGCACCGGGGTGTGTTGGCGGCGGTGGCCCGCCCGCCCGAACGCGATCCCGCTGAGCTGGTGGCCGGCTCCCGGCGGTTGGTGGTGCTGGAGGATCTGACCGACCAGGTCAACCTGGGGGCCCTGTTCCGGAGCGCCTCGGCGCTGGGGATGGACGCGGTGCTGCTCAGCCCCCGATGCGTCGACCCGCTCTATCGGCGCAGTGTGCGGGTGTCGATGGGGGAGGTGTTGCGGCTGCCCTGGGCTCGACTCGCTCCTTGGCCCCAGGGCTTGGACCTGGTCCGGGAGGCCGGATTTCGGGTGGTGGCGCTCAGCCCTCAAGGCACCGAGCCGCTGGTCGCCCCCACCGGCGGGCAGCGGGTGGCGGTGCTGATCGGCTCCGAAGCCGAAGGGTTGTCACCTGGTGCCCTCCTCGCGTCTGACCGGCGCGTCCGGATCCCCATGCGGCCAGGGGTCGACTCGCTCAACGCGGCCGCGGCCGCGGCGATCGCCTTTTCCACCTACGGTCAGCCCGAGCCCTGAGCGGGCCGCGGCTGCGGCACCCATGATTGGCTCGGGGCGGCGCGGTTAGCGTTGGCGACGATGACACCTCCTGCAGATTCGACCCCGACGGTGCCGGCCTGGGCGGCCCATCTGCCGGCCGGCCTCGGCCCCGAGCAGGTTGATCTGCTGCCCGCGGCCAACCTCACCGCCCGCTGGCGCCAGCACTGGGAAGCCGAACCGATGAGGGTCTATCTGGCCGACACCACCGGTCGGCAGTTGAACGGCGAGGCACTGGCGGCGGCCACGGCAACCGCGGCCGGCGGCCTGGCCGAGCGGGGTCTGGGCCGGGGCGACCGGGTGCTCATCAGCTGCACCTCGTCGCTGGAGCTGGCAGTGGCACACATCGCCGCCCTGCGGTTGGGCCTGGTCGTGGTGCCGGCCAACACCGCCTACCGGGCCGAGGAACTGGCCCACGTGCTGCACGACGCCCAGCCCCGTTTGGCCATTGTCGATGACGCTGAGCGGGCCGGCTGGGTGCGGGCCGCGGCCCCCGGCATTGCCGTGATCAGCCCGGAGTTGCTTGGCTCGCTGGGCGCGCCCCGCGGCCAGGTCGGAGTTCGCCTCGACACCGGCAGCCCTGACACCGGCAGCCTTGACACCGTCGGGCCGGACGCCCCTGCCCTCATCGGCTACACCTCGGGCACCACCGGAAGACCCAAGGGGGCGGTGTTAAGCCACGCCAACCTGCTTGCCAGCGCCGAAGCGGTGCGCATCGCCTGGCGTTGGACGCCGGAGGACCGGCTGTGGTTGTGCCTGCCGCTGTTCCACATGCACGGTCTCGGGGTGGGTCTGCACGGCACGCTCAGCGCCGGCGCTTCTGCGGTGATCTCACCCCGTTTCGACCTCGACGCCATGCTGGCCGCCGCCGCCGAGGGGGAGGCGACGCTGTTCTTCGGTGTGCCCACCATGTACCACCGCCTGGCCACCGCCACCGGAGCGGCGGCCTTGGCCAAGTTGCGGCTCCTGGTCAGCGGCTCGGCCCCCTTGCCGGCGGAGCTGCACCGCCAAATCGAGACGGTCAGCGGCACCCGGGTCTTGGAACGCTACGGCATGACCGAGACAGCCATGTTGGTCTCCAACCCCTACGACGGTGAGCGCCGGGCTGGCACCGTGGGCCTGGCCTTGCCGGGCGTCGAGCTGCGCCTCGACCCGGTGACCTCGGAGGTGCTGGTCAACGGGCCGAGCGTATTTTCCGGATACTTAGGTCGGCCAGAAGCCAACGCGGAGTCCTTCACCGATGAGGGGTTTTTTCACACCGGTGACGTGGGCCGCTTCGACGAGGCTGGTTATCTCGAACTGGTTGCCCGGCTGAAAGAACTCATCATCAGCGGGGGATACAACGTCTATCCCCGAGAGGTGGAGGACGCCCTGCGCCTGCACCCCGCGGTGCTTGACGCGGCAGTGGTAGGTGCACCCGACCCGGCTTGGGGTGAGGTGGTGACCGCCTACTGCGAGACCGATGGCAGCGTGGCCGGGGAGGACCTCATCCGCTTCGTCGGCGAACACCTGGCCGCCTACAAGCGTCCCAA
This sequence comes from Acidimicrobiia bacterium, assembly GCA_031422955.1. Lineage (GTDB taxonomy): Bacteria > Actinomycetota > Acidimicrobiia > Acidimicrobiales > CAIXPF01 > CAIXPF01. Next base: position 2,557 of record JANPEN010000234.1, on the reverse strand, counting down.
GGTGGTCTCGTTGGTCGAGGCACTGCCCCGTAACGCCATGGGCAAGGTGGTCAAGACCTTGCTGGGGCGCTGAGGGTCGATCCGGCGGCTCGGGCCGGCGAAACAGTGCTAGCACTGTCGTTAGTGCTGGGAAACGAACCCGAAGGTGTCCGCCACGTCGGTGACCACGGCCACCGCCCATTCCCGGGCCACCAGGTTCTGACCGGGCAGGGTGCCGAGGGCCTTGTCGACCCGGCTCTGGGCCAACGGGTGGGGGGCAAGCAGGCTGCGCAGATCGAGCAGGTCGTCAGTGACTTTGCTGCGGGCCAGCAGGGCACTGCTCCAGGTGTCGAGCAGACGGGCGAGTTCGTCGGACACGGCGGTGGGGATGGAGCCGTTGGTGGCGCCAGTGGTTGTATCAGGCAGTTCGGCGGTCATCGGGGCGACCTTTCTGGCAACGATCGATGTGGCTTCGGGTGATCTTGGCTTCGAGCGATGTGGCTTCGGGTCGGTGGCTGAGCTTGGGTGCTCAGTGGATGAACCACCTGTTCCATATCGACGGTGTTCGGGGCGGGGTGATAGGGGACCTTGGGTCACCGTCAGAACTACCCAAATGAGTCAGGGTCCTATGCGCCCACAATCCACGTTTTTGCTCCCGCGTCACGAGGACTCCTGCCCCGGTGGGGTCAGCCTACGGCTTTGAGCCGGTTGGCGCCGATGGGGTGGGCAGGGCAGAAGCCGGCGCGGATGCGCTCCTCTTCGTTCTCGCCACCCCAGAATCCGTGTTCTCGATGGATACGAGCGTAAGTGCGACATTCGACCAAAACCGGGCAGAGAGCGCAGAGGGACCGAGCGTCGGCCTCACGTTTCAATCGAGCCTGCGGTCGTTCCGATGCCGGTGGGAAGAACAACTCAGTGAGGCCGGAGCAATTTCGTTGCTGCATCCAGTCTTGCTGGGTCCACCGGGGGAGCAACCACACGCTTTGTTCGGCGCTTCGCTCGTCCATGCCTCAATGCTAGATGGGCCCTACTGACCTATCTGAGGCTTTAGTGAGCAACTGGTGTAAACGCTCGTATGAATTCTGGACATGGCCCATCTGCGCGAGGCATGGTCAGCTCCTCGCCGAGGTGCCAGCCGGGGATGTGCCGGCCTGGGATGTGCCGGCCTGGGTCAGGCCCGGCTGGTTGGGGTCGTCTTGCATGATCCCGGCCAGGGCGTCTATCAGGTCCAGTTGTTGTGAACTGGTCAGCCGGTCGAGAAAGTGGCGCCGGACTCCGTCGACATGGGTAGGGGCGGCGGCGATCAGGCGCTGCATCCCGTGCGGGTTGAGTACGGCGAAGCTGCCCCGACGGTCCGAAGGGCACCGTTCCCTGCACACGGAGCCGTCGCGCACCAGGCGATCCAGCCGGCGGGTGAGGCCGCTGGGCGATAGGTGGAGCCCTTCGGCCAACTCACTCATGCGCAGGCGCATGGCCGGCGCCTCCGAGAGCTGCACGAGCACCTCGTAATCGGCGAAGGAGAGGCCATGCTCGGCGCTGAGCTCGGCGTCGAGCACGCCCCGCAGCCTGTTGCTCGCGATGATCAAGGAACGCCAAGCGACCTGTTCTCGCAGGTTGAGCCAGGTCACCTCGGTCATGGCAGGAGCCTACCTGGCCCTTTCGTTGGGGCTCTGGTAGCTAGCGGCGGGATTGATGGCCTAGTGCGTCGGCGGCGAGTGCGCCCAGCTCTTGCTCCCAGTCGGGCACCGCGTGGGCCGGGCGAAGCACGAACTTGGAGAACCCGGCCGACACGTAGTCCTCCAGGCGGTCACCGAGGGCGCCGGGTTGGGCGGCGTCGGGGACCAGGTCGCCCAGTTGGGCGGTGTCGAGGGTGGGAAAACGCGTCGACAAGCGGGCTAGGGCCGCCTGGTCCAGGGGACCTCGCCGGTACAGCAGGTTCATCCCGAAATGCTCGGGGTCCATGACCCGACCCGCCTCGGCGGCGGCCTCTTCGATGACGATGCGGGCCGCGGTGGCCCGCTCGGGTTCGATGAAGCCGGGGATCCAACCGTCGGCCAGCCGGCCGCAGCGGCGCAAGGCCGATCGGGTCATTCCCCCGAACCAAACCTCCAGCGGCTGTTGCCAGGGCCTGGGCTCGATGGCCACCCCTTCGAAGCTGAAGTACTGCCCGTCATGGTCGACGGTCTCGCCAGCCCAGAACCGACGCAGCAACAACAGGGTCTCATCCAAGATGGCGGTGCGACCTTCTGCGGCCACGCCGTAGGCGGACAGCTCCGCACCCTGGGCCAGGCCGATGACGAAGGTAAGCAGGAGCCGGCCGCGGGAGAGGCGGTCCAGGGTGGCCAGCTGTTTGGCCAGTCGGGCCGGCGGGCGGCCGGGAATGGCCAGGTGGCTGCCGATCTTGAGTTTGGTGGTGGCACCGGCGGCGAAAGCTAGGGCGGTCAGCGGATCAAGGGTGGTGGCAGTGACCACCTCCGGCACCCAGATGGAGTCGAAGCCGTAGCGCTCGAGCTCGTCGACGATCTGGGCGAAGGTGTCCAGTTCGGCAGGGACGGCAGCGGCGCGGGCCGCACCTGCG
>JANPEN010000233.1:0-4626 GCA_031422955.1 Acidimicrobiia bacterium | reverse complement strand
CCCCCGCAGGCGCTGGCGGGGGCTCAGGGCCCGTACCGCTCCGAGCCCTCCGTCGGTGGTGGCGGAACCTCCGACACCGACGATGATCCGATTGGCTCCAGCCTCGATGGCGGCGGCGATCAGCTCGCCGGTGCCGGCGGTACCGGCGGCGATGGGGTCGTTGTGTTCGGCGCCACCGAGGAGATCGAGTCCTGAGGCCCTGGCCATCTCGATGACGGCTCGACCCTTCTCCAAACGCCATGGCGCCGACACCGGGTCGCCCAGCGGACCGGTGACCACGGTGGTGCGGTTGGCGCCACCGAGTGCTTCGAGGGTGCCCTCGCCGCCGTCCGCCAACGGCACTTGATCGCACGCCAGCCCGTGGTCGGCGGCGGCGGCGGCGATGGCAGAGGCAATAGCGGCCGCGTCGGCTGTGCCTCGAAACTTGTCGGGAGCGGCCACGATGCGCACTCCCCCATTCTGGCCCAACCAACCCGGCCCTCCGCTGACCCTGGGCGCAACCTAGGCAACGGGCCCCGGCGAAGACCGGCAGAGACCGGCAGAGACCGGCAGAGAGCCTCGGAAGGGGAAGGGCCAGTAGCTTCTTCGGCCATGCAGCCGTCGGGACCTCCCGTGGTCATCGTGTCCAACCGCGGACCCATCTCCTTCCGGCGTGGAGAAGACGGTGGTCTGATCGCCCAGCGGGGCGGTGGCGGCGGCCTGGTATCGGGGTTGGCGCCGTTGGTGGCGGGCACCGACACCATCTGGATCGCCGCCGCCCTCTCCGAAGCCGACCGGGCCGCAGCTGGGCCCGTCGAGGGTGAGCTGGTCGAGGGCCGGCCGGTCGAGGGTGGACTGGTCGAGGCGGAGGGGTTTCGGGTCCGGCTGGTCGTTGTCCCGCCCGATGTGTTGCGCATGGCCTATGACGTGGTCGGCAACAGTGTGCTGTGGTTCGTGCACCACGGCTTGTTCGAGCTGGCCCGTCGGCCCCGTTTCGACCAGGCCTTTCGCCAAGCCTGGACTGCCTTTGGGGCCTACAATGCCGCCTTCGCAGGGGCGGTGGTGGCCACCGCCCCCCAAGACGCCACCGTCTTGGTGCAGGACTACCACCTGTCCTTGCTCGCCCCCCTGGTACGGGCCGCCCGAGCCGATCTGCGCCTGGTCCATTTCGCCCACACCCCTTTCGCCGGTCCCGAGCGGCTCAGCGTGCTGCCCGATCCCTACCGGGCCGAGTTACTGGAAGGGCTGGTTGCCAACACCGCCTGCGGGTTCCACACCGAGCGTTGGCGGCGTCGGTTCCAGGCTTCCTGCGACGAGTTCGGCGTACCTGCCCCGCCCACCTTCGTGGCCTCGTTGGCGCCGGATGGCGAGGACCTGGCCCGGGTGGCTGAAGGTGACGCCTGCGCTGCCTGGCGGGGGCATTTCGAGCAGCGTTTCGCCGGTCAGCAGATCATCGTGCGGGTGGACCGCATCGAGTTGTCGAAGAACATTTTGCGGGGTTTCTGGGCCTTCGAAGAGCTGCTGGAACGCTGGCCGAGCTGGCAGGGGCGCGTTTGTTTCGTGGCGTCGATCTATCCCTCTCGGGAGGGCCTGGCGGAGTATCTGGCCTATCGCCAGGAGATCGAGTTCCTGGTAGAGCGCATAAACCATCGCTTCGGCACCGACCAATGGACGCCGATCGTGCTGGAGAGCTCTGACGATTTTGCTCGCTCGGTGGCTCTGCTCAGCCGCTATGACGTGTTGTTGGTCAACCCGGTGAGCGACGGCATGAACCTGGTCGCCCGCGAGGGTCCCCAGGTCAACCGCCACGATGGGGTGCTGGTGTTGTCCACCGAAGCGGGGGCCTGGGAAGAACTGGGCGAGGTCGCCATCGGGGTGCACCCGTGCGACGTCTCTGCCACCGCGGAGGCGCTGGCGGAGGCGCTGTCGTTGGGGCCGCTGCAGCGTCAGCGCCGGGCGGCGCGACTGGTGGCGGTGGCTGCGGCGCGTTCCCCCAAGGATTGGCTGGCTGGTCAGCTGGCCGCGGCCAGTTGCTGAAGCAAGGTGGCCAGGGCGGTGGGTCCCTCGAGAAGTACATCGGCGGCTTGGCGCACCGCCGCGGGGGTCTCGGGTCCAACGATGACCACGGCCAGGCCTTGGCGGATTGGGCTGGTCAGGTCCTGGGTCATGGTTCGCAGGGCGTCGAAGGCGGCGAGATCCCCCAGATCGTCGCCAAAATACGCCACCACCTCGGCCCCCGCCGCCCAGGCCTGCAACATGGTGCCCTTGTCCACTGCCACCGGTGGGTGCAGCTCGACGGATGCCTTGGCCGCTCGGGCCAGCATGCCGGTGCGCTCGGCGGCGCCCTGCGCCCAGGCCTGCACCGCGGGGGCGGCGTGGGCCGCGTTGCGATAGTGCACGGTCAGTGACAGGCCCTTCGGTTCCACGGTGACGCCTACGAGGGTGGCGAAGGCGGCCACAGCTTGGCCGGTCAAATCGGTCACCAGCGGGCGCCAGCGCCGTGCTTCGGGGTGCTCGCCAGCCCGCCCATCGACGCGCTGCTCGAGTCCGTAGAGGGCGCCGATGTCGATGCTGGCGGGCAGTAACGGGGCCAGGAAGCTGAGGGGCCGGCCTGACAGCACGGCCACCTTTTGGTAGTGGGCGACCAGGGCGACCAGGGCGGGGATCGCCCCTGGCGCGGGCCGCGCCAGGGCGGGGTCGGAAACAATGGGGGACAACGTGCCGTCGAAGTCGGTGAACAGCGCAGTGCGGGCCGGGTTGGCCCGTAGCGCGACCAGGAGCTCCTCGGCCTTCACCGGGCCGGCGGGGTCGGCGACGCGGCGAGAACCGCGACCACCATCAACGGCACGATCAACTGGGCGAGAGACCCTGGCCGTCGGTACCCAAGACCACAATCACGCCGGCGGATTTCGTGTCCAGCGGTACTGCTTCGGCAGGCACAGCGGCCACCGCCGCCACGTCTATTCCCAAGGCTTGGGCCACCGCGATGGCGTCAGCCTGGTATTCCGGCGCGAAGTACACCTTGGTGGCCGCTTGCACGCTCGGGTAGTCCGTGGCAGGGGCGACGTTGTAGTTCAACACGCTGAGTGCATCGGAGTTGGCCTTGGCGGCGCCGGCCACGCCACTGCCGTTGGCCACCAGAACGACCACGTTCTGTGGCTCTTTTTTGGGGGCGATTGTGGCCGGTGGGGTGGTCACGGTGGCCCCCGAGGTGATGGAGGGGGCGTCTTTGCCGCCGTCCTCGGTCTTGGCGGGGACGGACCCGGACCCAGCCGCTTCCGTGGCCGGGCTGTCACCGTCCGGGTCAACGGCTTTGGCCAACAGCAGCACGCCGATGGCCGCGGCAAAGAGCACGATCAGCAGCCCGCGGCCGGCGGCGAAGCCCGTAGCCTGGGAGTTTGCGCCTCGGTGGGTAGATGTTGGGGCCATGTGGGTGGAACCTCGCCGGCTAGTTCGGTGGGCTGGAGACCGTTCTACCTTCGCTGCGGGCTCGACGCCTGGTCCGGCGGGCCCGCCGGAGTCGAAGGACAACCAGCGGGTCGAAGGACAGGGCTCGGTCCCGGTCGATCACATCATGCAACAGCCGGTAGTAGGTAGACGGTGCCCTGGTCAGCTCGGCCCGGATGGCTGTCTCTTTCGACCGGTAGGTTAACCACCAAGAGCGTTCAACGGTCAGCACCGCCCGCTCGTGTTCCGCCAAGATGCCCGGGTCAAGTTGCACCGTTGTAGTTTGGGAGGTTAATGGCGGGATGCGCAAGGGGTTGAGCCAATAGAATGACCGGTAGCGCAAGGCGCCCGAGTAGCTCAATTGGCAGAGCACCTGTCTTGTAAACAGGAGGTTAGGGGTTCGATTCCCCTCTCGGGCTCTGCTTCGCCCGGCTCAGCCGCCGGAGGGCTAGGCCTACATGCCGAAGACGCCGATGGTGTCCTCTCCAATGCGATGATGCGGGTGAGGTAGTGCTCAGACACTTGCCGGTGGGTTAGGGCTGGGGGGCAGGTTCCCAAAACGGCGCTGACATGCTCGGGGGCACGGAAGGCCAGGGCTCCCGCTGCTACCTCGGCGGGGCAGCTGCCCAGCACGCCGGCTCAGCCCACCACCCAGAAATCGCGGCCAGTGCGCAAACCCAGCTCCACTCCGCAGCGGTCGGTGGCCTCCGCCACATCCAACCACTGGTGAACTGTTGAATGGGCTTGAACACCCGCTCGACGGTCGAGGCGGCGGTAGCGGTGGGGCTTGGATTCACGGTTGTCTTGCTCTCGAGTCGGCCATCGGGTGACCCAGCCGGAGGGGCCAAGGTCGTGGCGCAGCGGGCACGCTCGGGTCGAGCTGGCCGGAACCCAAACGATGCCGCCCGGAACGAGCAAGGGACCGCTTGGGTGTTGGGGTTCTACGCTGGCGGGCGTGCTCGGCCCGCTGGTCGGAGCAGGAGGAGTCAAGCAATGATCGAAGCCGAGGTGGACATCCCAACCCGGGCGGGGGGAATGCCAAGTTTCCTATGCCATCCCGAGCGGTATGGACCGTACCCGGCGGTCTTGTTGCTCATGGACGCGCCGGGTATCCGGGAGGAGCTGGCAGACATGGCCCGCCGGCTGGCCAGCGTGGGGTACTTCGTGGTCTTGCCCAACCTTTATTACCGGGCTGGGCGG
>JANPEN010000232.1:0-3268 GCA_031422955.1 Acidimicrobiia bacterium | reverse complement strand
AAGGGACGGTCATCGTGATTCCTCCTCAAGGAAGCCGTCGTATAGCTCCCCAAGGCTGAACGCGATGACCGTCACCAACGCGGATCCCCCCTGCTACACCACCCCCCGGGACTCAACTGCCGCGGGCCGAGCGCCACGAGCGACGCATGGCGATCAGCCCCGACCAGGACCACCCTTGAGTGGGACACCGGACACTCACCGTTCCTGAGCCGCCCAGAACTCGTGTCCACGCTGCTCGTCGGGCTCAGCGCCGCCTAGTAGCTGCAAAGCGTGCAGCTGCAACGGGACCTCGTAACTGTGCGCGGGAACCATGCTGACGCCGCTGTTTTCCAATCGTGGCGGGATCGGGCGGCACGTTGCCGTGTCGCCACATCGACCATGCGGTGCCAACAATCCAGAGGTCGGCAATCCCGAGGCCGAGGCGCTGCGTAAGTCCGGCCCGAAGATCGAGGGTCGATGCCATCAGCGCAACGGCGGAACCAAGCCCGCATGCGGCGGACCAGCGCGCCCATCCCGCCGCCCCGGCCCTGCGGAAGGTCGGCGCGGCGAGCAGCGGGAGGGCGGCGAGGGAGACATAGCCCACCGTCGCGAAGACGTAGTGCGCAGCGTCGGCCCGCCCCAAGGGCGCAGCCCCCACGCCGAGGGTGGCCACGCCGGTGATGGTGGCGGCGAGCCAGGCGGGGCCGGGCACAGCTATCCGGAGCGCCCGTGCGTAGATCGGCACGCCGATACCGAAGGCGGCGAACCCTGCCGTCATCCATTCCCGCCCTGGGGAGCCGACCTCGGCCAGCCGGCTGATGGCATCGTTGATGGGCGAGTAGCCCTCGCGAGCCCAGCCACGCACGGCCCAGGCGACAACGAAGCCACCCGCCCCCAAGATCCCGCACGCGGCGAGCCGACGTTGGCGGGCGGACAGCTGGGTCGCCGTCACCCCGTCACGACACGGGTTGCTGAGTGTCTCATCGTCCTTGGCGGGGCGGTCGGAGGGTGAGATGTGGGAAGATTGCGATCCGTCGATACTAGGCAAGCCTCGGCCTCGCGTCTTGAAAGTTAAAGTGTGATCTCGGCATTCCCCCCGGGTTAGGGCGTGGCCAGCCCTCTGTCGGCCGCACCGAGGACGGCATCGCTGAGCGGTGTTGCAGCCGCGCATCAGTAGGTCCGGACGATCCTGGGCCTCTCGGCGGCATCCGCTCCACGAGGACCATCACTCAACGAGGTCCAACAGTGTCGGGCTATGGGCTGCGGTGACCGAGCACCGGGGTCGGCAGGACGCGGGTTGGTGGGTGGAGCCGTCGGGTTTGGTGAAGATGGGTTGCTGGTTGGGGTCGAGGCGTACTTGCCATCGTTTCGAGTGGAGGAAGGTGTGGTGCCATCGACAGAGGAGTATGCCGTTGTTCACGGAGGTGGGGCCGCCGTCTTCCCAGTGGATGCAATGGTGGATGTCGCACCAGCCGGGGGGTCGGTAGCAGTGGGGGAACCGGCAGTGTTGGTCGCGTAGTCGGATGGCGCCAGCCATGGGCTCCGGCCAGATCCTGGTGGCCCGTCCGATGTCGAGGATCTCGCTCTGGGCACCGAGCAGCATACGAGTGAAGCTGGCGTCACACATCGCTTCCGCGGGCAAGGGCGTTTCCGGGTAGAAGGTTCCGTCCGGGTCGAGGCGCACGACGAGGCTGACGTGGTGGCGGTCTGACCGGGACCGGCTGCCGGGTTCGTGGCGCAGGCTACCGGCGGCGAGGTCGGCCAGGGCCTGGGCTGCCATGGCGGAGATGCTCAAGGTTTCCAACCCAGGGTCCCCGTCTCGTTTGGCTTGGAGGTAGCGGGCGATGCCGGTGTCGAGGACCTGATTGAGTAACTGGCCGTCTTGGGGGCTGAGATCTCCCTCGAGGTGCCAGCGCCCCTCGAACGTTTCGGACAGTTGCACGGTAGACGGGCCCGGCTCCGACGGACGAAACTCGGCAGGATCGGGGCTGTCCACCGCCTCGGCGGCGGCGATCCACGCCTGGCAGGCAGCGGCTAGGTCTCCGATGGAATCTAGACCGACCAGCACTTCGTCGATGTGGTCGTCGTAATGGGAGACAGCTTTGGCCCGACAGCCCGTCAACAATCGCACCTGCGTTTCGTTCAACAACCCCGCTTCCGCCGCCGCGGAACTATGGGTCATGTGCTGCAGGTGACGGGCCTGAGCCAACACCCGGCGGGCCTGGCCCCGAGACTGCCCGGTGTGACACCCCACCCACGCCGACGCGCTCGTGAAGCCATCTTCCGCCCACAGGCCGCTACCTTCCCCGGCCAGGGCTAGACGCCGCACCCATTCCTGGGCGATATTTGCCACCCGCTGCGCCAACCCCAACGTGTGGGGGCTGTACTGAGCTGGCCCAACGGCAAGCACCTCAGCCTGCAACCACGCCAACACATCCGCACCCGAGACACCGGGGACCGGGAGCGCTTCATGAGTGTCCGTCGGCATGCCATCACCCTAGCAGCAAGCGAACAGACGTTCAAGGTTCGAGTTCTCTGGGGTCTACCCTCCCGTTTCTGCCGCCGGCTTGGCGCAGGACGCGGTCGTAGTCGCACCCCGACAAAGGCGCTCAAGCGCAGAACCTGGCGTGGCCCATTTTCACTGCCTCGATGAACGGTTTCGCTCGTTCGATGGCGACGCGGGCTTGGGATGATTTCCGGGTGCGGGGGCATGACCACGTCGGTCACGCCGAGGTAGCTCCCGATGGTGGGTTCCCAGTAGCCGCGATCCGAAATGACAAGGTTTGACGGCTGTCCGAACCGCTGGGACCTTCTCGAGCAGATCCAGGGGAACCTGCTGCACTTCACCGACAGCCCCGAGGCCCTCGAGTGGCATCAGAGCGTGAACGTCCGCGCCGACCTTGGGCGGGTCTAGCCGCTGCCTGTCGGGTCATCGAGCCAGTGCAGTTGGTGGCCTAACTGAGAGATGGTAAGCTCACTTAACACACAAAGTTCGGAGGATCGATGCGACGGGTGCTTATGATCGGGGTTCCGCTGCTGGCCCTGGCCTTTTTGGCGACGGCCTGCGGAGGCGACAACGCTTCCACGGGGACAGCGGGCGAGACCAGCAGTGCCCTCGAGGCGGGTGGGTCCAAGGGTGGCTCCTTGGTGGTCTACTCCGGGCGCAGTGAGGAGCTGGTAGGACCGCTGATCAAACAGTTCGAGCAGGCCAGCGGCGTCAAGGTCGAGATCCGTTACGGGGACACGGCCGAGCTGGCTGCGCAGATCCTTGAGGAGGGCGATAATTCGC
>JANPEN010000231.1:0-5961 GCA_031422955.1 Acidimicrobiia bacterium | reverse complement strand
GGCGCCACCGCCTTTACCGAGAAGCGTCCGCCCAACTGGACGGGTAAGTAAGGAATCCCATGACCTGGCAGCCGGAGATCGATGAACTGCGCGAGCGCCAGCGCTTGGCCGCCGAGATGGGTGGGGCCGAGCGGGTGGCTCGCCAGAAGGCGGCCGGCAAGCTCAACATCCGCCAGCGGCTCGAGGTGTTCTGCGACAAGGGCACCTTCACCGAGGTTGGCTCCACTGCTGGGGTGGGTACCTACGACGACGAGGGCCGCCTGGTCTCGTTCATTCCTGCCAATTTCCTGTGCGGCATGGCCGAGATCAACGGCCGTCCGGTCATGGTCTCCGGCGACGATTTTACCGTCAGGGGCGGATCCAACGAGTTCACCATCCCGGCCAAACGTGACTTCGCCGAGCGCATCGCGGTCGAGTTGCGTCTGCCCCATATTCGCCTGGTCGACGGGATGGGCGGCGGCGGCTCGGTGAAGATGATCGAGATCAAAGGCCGCACCAGCATCCCCACCATGAACGGGTGGGAGACGGTGGTCGAACACCTCGGCGTGGCCCCTTCGGTGGCGTTGGCCCTGGGTTCGGTGGCCGGCATCGGCGCAGCCAGGGTGGCGACCAGCCATTACTCCATGATCGTGGCCGACATCGCCCAGATGATGATCGCCGGCCCCGCCCTGGTCGATCAGGCCTCGCTGGGCGATGTGTCCAAGGAGGAGCTGGGCCACGCCTCCATCCACACCTCCAACGGCGCCATCGACGATCTGGTGGCCACCGAGGACGAGGCCTTCGAGCGGGCCCGACAGTTCCTGTCCTATCTGCCCCAGAACGTGTGGGAGTTGCCTCCACGGGGCCCCATCACCGACGATCCCGGACGTCGCGACGACAAGCTCATCAAGATCGTGCCCCGCCAGGCCCGGCGGGTGTACAAGATGCGCGAAGTGATCGAAAGCGTGTTCGACACCAACAGCTTCTTCGAGATGGGTCGGGGTTGGGGCAAGTCGATCATCACCGGCTTCGCCCGCTTGGACGGCTGGCCTATCGCCGTGTTCGCCGAGGACCCTTACCACTACGCCGGCGCCTGGACTGCGGCGGCGTCTCGCAAGTTGACTCGCTTCGTGGATCTTTCCTCGATGTTCCATTTGCCGCTGGTACATCTGGAGGATTGTCCGGGTTTTCTCATCGGGAAGCAGTCCGAGGAGGAGGGCACCATTCGCCTCGGCTCCACGGCCTTGGCGGCTTTGGGACAGGTGCAGTCCCCGTTTTGTTGCGTGGTCATCCGCAAGGCTTTCGGCGTAGCCGGCGCCTCCAACCGCAAGCCTGGATCGGTACATTTCCGTTATTCGTGGCCGTCGGGGGACTGGGGCTCGCTGCCCATCGAAGGTGGACTGGAGGTGGCCTACAAAGCCGAGCTGGCCGCCTTCGAAGGCGACGCGCTGGAAGCGGAGATCGATGTCATCCGCAACCGACTCAACCGCTATCGCAGCCCCTTCCGCTCGGCGGAGCCCTTCGAGATAGAAGAGGTGATCGATCCCCGGGAGACGCGTCCGCTGCTGTGCCAGTGGGCCAACCTGGTGGCTCCCACCCGCCAGCCCGGGCCGGTGACCTGGACGTATCGCCCTTGATGTTGCTTGGTGGGGCCCGTCCGCTAGCCTGAATCTATGAAACGACTCCACTACACGGGGTTGGTTCTGGGGGTGTCGTTACTCCTTGCCATAGTGGTTCCAGCCGCGTCCGTGGGGGCGCAGGAGGGGGCCAGGTTCCGGGTCTCGGTGTATTACCGAGGTCAGCCGATTCCGAACATGGCCATCATCATCAACTCCTCGGCTTCCGATGGACGCAGCTACATCAACTCGGCTGCGCCGAATCTGACCGACGGTGCCGGCGGTTACATCCTCGACGTACCTACCGGTACGTACGACGTGCATGTGGCAGAACCCATCACCAATAACCTGCTCTATCCCAGCCAGGTCCATTACGAGGTCCCGGCTCGGCCGGGCGGCGTGATCGACGTGGTCTTCGAGATGCAGATGGCGACTGGGGTCATGCAGGGCCAAGTCGCCCTACCTAACGGTCAATGGATGGCTGGTCTGCAGGTCGATGCTTTCGGGACCGGTCAGTACGGTGACGGTGCGCCCTTTGGTTGGGGAACCACCTTCACCAACGAGGCGGGCTGGTTCACCCTGACCAACCTCAAGCCCAACCAGTACTACGTCGTGTTCGTGCCCGCCCTGGGCATTCGCTTCGATGCCGTGCCCATTGGCGCCGGCCAGGTCACCCGAGATGTGGGGCTGTGGCGAACCGGTAATTACGCCGGTATCGGTCCCATGGCCTGGGCGGCCTGACGTAACGCGGGAACGAAGGCGAAGCGAAACGTCAGTGGTGGCGGGCGGCTACCACTGACGTTTCGACCTTCCACTCCGGGCGAACCAATGCGGCCACCACCACCAGGGTGGAGGCGACCAGATGGTCTCCCAAGTAGTCGGCCCTGGCCGCCATGACCACCGAGAGATCCTGGCCGGGCACCACGTAGGTGGTGACCGCCACGATGTCGGTGGCCTCGAAGCCGCCTTCGCCCAGGATGGCGTCGATGTTGCGCCAGACCTGCGCGGCCTGTTCGCCCAACGATGGTGCCACGCCCCCGTCTGCAGCCACGGGCACCACCCCGGCCGTGTGTAGCAACGCCGAGCCCGCCGCCGAGACCATCCCATGGGCATAGTGGGCGGCCGGAGGGGCGATGCCGGCAGGTTTGAGGGGACGGTTCATCGAGGGCTGTCGGCCGGCTAGCTGACGGCTAGCTGTCGGTCGGGCTGGCTGCGTCTGAGCCTTCGGCTGGTCGGGCTGCCCGGCGTCGCCGCACGGCTGGCTTCTTGGCTGCCGGATCAACACTTTCGATCATCGGGGCTGCCGCGTCGCCCGCCCCTTGCTCGGACGGGTCGGCGTTGCGGGTAGCTGCTCTGGCTCTACTGGTGCCGGTCTTGGTTGTTCTGGCCCTGGTGGATGGGGTCTTGGCCGGAGGATCCGCGGTCGGCTCGGGTGCGGCGGTGGAGGTGGTGTCTGCGTCTGTGTCTGCGTATGTGTCGGGGACGCTCGTCGTTGCTTTGGTGGTCCGTCGGCGCCGTTTGGGCTCTGCGGGCGCTTCGGCCGGCAGCACCTCGGCGTCGGGTTTGGCCGGCCCGGCCTGGGCGTGGAGGCTGGTGGCGCTGGCCGGTGCTGGTTCTCGCACTGGTTCTGACGCAGGAGGGGTCACCTTCGCGGGCTGGACGGACTCGGCGAGGGCGATGGAGTCTGCGGTGGGCGTTGAGGCCGGTACATCGGCACCGGGGCTGGCGCCGGGACTGGTCTCGATGTCGAACTCGTCGTCGGGCTGGTCCTCGAAGGGCGGAGCTGACTCCGCGGCCCCATCCTCGAACCCGCCAGGTGTAGGCGAACCTTCATCGCCGGTGCGTTGGCCTCGAGCGTTGCGGCCCCGTCCACCCCGTGAGCGGCGGGCGCGGGTGATGCCGTCGCCGTCGCTGTCGGCTGAATCGGTGGCGACACTGTCGACCGCCTCGCCGCTGGGGCTGGCAGGCCTGGCGGCCCGACGGGGGGGCCGCTGGCCGGTGCCGGGTGCCCCGGCGCGATCTGCAGGCTCGATCCGGACCGGGCCAACGGCACCGGTGGCGGGGGTCGACGGGACTTTCGGTGCGGACGCGCTGGTCTCGAAGGTGGGTCGTCCGGCTACGGCGGTGAGCAGGTAGTCGTCCGCTTCGTCGCTCCAGGCCATGGCGACTACGCCGCGGGTGACGGCGGCCTTGGCGAACTGCAGGAAACCTCCGAAACCGAATCGCTTCTCCGAGAAGTCAGGCTGTTGGCGGCGCAGCTGGGTTTTCAGCCCGGAAAGGGGCGTGCCCGAGCCCTCACGATCGAGGCGTTCCACCATGGTGGCTAGCAGCTCGAAACCGGCCCCTTCCTGGCCGACGTTCTCCCCGGAGGGGAACTGCACATCGGGATCGCCAGGGCTGGCGCTTTCGGCCAACTCGACCACGCCGCGTTCGGCCAGGCTGCGTAGCAGTTCGGTGAAACCCCGGAAGCCGTAGTCGGCCTCGTTGAAGGTGGACTCCTTGCGCAAAACCGCTCGCTTGAGCGAGGAGGCCCTTACCGAACCGCTGGAGCGCTCCAGGCCCGAGAGGGTTTGGGTCAGCAGCTTCTCAACGTCGGAAATGGTGGTCGGACCGGAGGAATCAGCGTCGACGGGGGAGTCGACCTCGACCCCGGCTTCCACCTCGACCTCAATGGTGCGGCGGGCCACGACGCCGGTTTCGGCCTCGACGCCGGCCTCCACCTCAACGCCCACGTCGCCCACCTGGGGCCGACGGCCGCGCCGGCCGCGGGGCACGATGGCGCGCCGTTTGGGCACCTCGACCCCTTCGAGGCGCTCGTAGAACAGAAACTCGTCACAAGCGGGGGGCAGGAGGGCTGAGGTGGACATTTGAATGCCCAGGCCGATCACCTGCTTGTTGTGTTCGCGCAGTTTGTGCACCAGCGGGGTGAAGTCGCTATCGCCGGTGCCCAGCACGAAGGTGGTGATGTAGTCGCGCTCGAGGCACAGCTCCACGGCATCCACGGCCATTTTGATATCGGCCGCGTTCTTACGAACGGTGCCCATACGCTGCGGTATCTCGATGAGCTCCACGTGGTGGCGGGTGAGCATGCGGCCGTCTTCGCCGAACTTCAGCCAGTCCGCGTAAGCCCTGCGAACGACTACACGGCCCCGCTCGGCCAAGGCGTCGGCAACCGGCTTGAGATCGAAGACCATGCCTCCGAGGTTCTCGCGGGCGCCAATGGCTAGGTTCTCGTAGTCGAGGAAGAGGGCGATGCGTTCTTCGTCAGCGCTCATGTGACCGGGTCCGCTGAGACGCGGCCAGTCCTTATATTCTCCATGGTCGCAGCGTAGGCGCCACCGGCCCGTTAGCGGTTGATCCGCAACAAACCCTCCTTGGCCCGCGCCACTCCTCCGGTGTCTCGGCACGGAGCTAGCTTCTTGGTCCTCGCTACGTTGGATGTGTCATGCGCGCCGATCATCGCTTCTTTTCCGTGGACGGCTTGCGTCTGCACGCTTTGCAGTTCGGCGGTGAAGGTCGGCCCATGTTGTTGCTGCACGGGGCCATGGGCCATGCCTGGTCCTGGGTCGACGTGGCCGGCCAGCTCACCCTGTGGGGCCGGGTATTCGCCTTGGATCTGCGGGGCCACGGAGACAGCCAGTGGTCCGCCAGCCAGGCCTACAGCACCAACCGGGTGGCGCAGGATGTGGCAGCCGTCATCGAGGAACTGGGCGAGCCGGCCGATGTGGTCGGCCTGTCCTGGGGAGCTCTGGTGGCCTTGCGGCTGGCGGCGCGGCGTCCCGATCTCATCCGCCGCTTGGCGGTGCTCAACCCACCGCTGGATATCGAGGCCAGCGTCGGCGAGGTTGCGCCAGGGCCCTACCAGTTCACCTCTCGGGCCGATCTCTATCGCTGGGAGCGGGGAGCCAATCCTGCTGTCCCCAGTCGACTGACGGACCTGGTGGCGGACCACAGCGTGCGCCCTGGCCCCGACGGGAGTCTGGCCCGCAAGCACGATCCGTTCTTCGAGCGCAGCTGGCCCGATCCCCGCGAGCGTTTCGAGGAGGACTGGGCCGCCCTGCGCAGCCCCACGTTGCTGGTGCGGTCCGCCTCGAGCGCGGTGCTCGACGCCGACACCTTCGCCGCCATGTTGGCCGCCCAACCCCGTGCGGTGGGCCAGACCATCCCCGAGAGCGGCCATCTGCTGGTGCTGGACCAGCCGGTGGCCGTGGCGGATGCCTTGGAGTCTTTCGTGCGGGAGGAAGTGGTGGACGCCGCGGTGGCTGGCCCGCGCCCCGAGGCCGTCACCCCCAACTGAGGCGTGTTCCCCGTTCGGGAACCCTCAGCGCAGCCGGAAACTCAGCGCAGCCAGAAACTCAGCGCAGCC
>JANPEN010000230.1:0-5724 GCA_031422955.1 Acidimicrobiia bacterium | reverse complement strand
GCCGTGCTCGACGGGGACGACGTGCTGTTGCCCGATCATTTGGCCGTGCTCGAGTCCTTACACGCCGCCAAGGGAGGCATCGCCTCGCCGCTGGCCTGCTTCTGGGTACCGGGCCAGCGCCGAACGCAGTATCAGCGCCGGCTGCGTGGCCTGACCACGCCCCGCAACAATCAGCTCCGCAAGCTCATCCACAAGAACTACGTATTCGTGGCGTCGCTGGTTTCCCGCAAGGACTTTGAGCGGGTGGGCGGCTACAGCGAAGGCGAACGAGCCCAGGACATGACCTCGGATTGGGACCTGTGGTTGCGACTGGTGGCCGCCGGCTGCCGGGTCAGCCAGGCCAACTTTCCCACCGTGCTGTATCGCATCGTGGCTGGCAGCATGGCCGATGACACCGTGCATCTGTTGGAATCGGAGATCATCCAGCTCAATCGCACCCGGTCCTTCGTACCCACCAACCTGCATCGCGAGATCGACAAGGCCATCGCCAACCGCCGTGCCGAGTTGGCCGTGCTGGCGTTGTCCGACTCCGGTGATCGGGCCAGCTTGGCCCGCATGGCCCTCGGACCCAAGGGCGGCGACCACCGCAACCGGGCTCGGGCCCTCGGCACCGCCTTGGCTCCCCAGCTTTCCGCTCGCGTGGTTCGACGCCGGGGTGTGTGGTGAGACCGGCGCCGGCGACCACCTGCATTCCGAGATGGGCTTGGCCGCGGGCGCCATCGTGTTGTTGTCGATGACCGCTCGCGCTCGGGGCTCGGCGAACCGCGGCGGGAGGCTTAGGCGTTGGGTACCGGACGGATGGGTTGCTTATAGGTGTCCAGATAGGTGATGAGCTCCACCGGAGGCCGAGCGGCGGGGCGAAAGTCGGTGCCTTTGGTGTAGGCCACCGGCAAGAGCCCGGCCTGGGTCAGGTGCTCGGGAATGCCCAGTAGCTGGGCGGCCTCGGCCTCCAAACCCAGGTGGATGGTTGTGTAGCAGCTGCCCAGCCCTCGGCTGCGCAGGGCCAGCTGAAAGCTCCACATGGCCGGGATGATAGAGCCGAGCAGCCCCGCCGCGCTGTTGGTGTCTCCCTCGACCCGCCCGATGACGAGGGGAATGACCAAGACGGGCACCTCGGCCAAGTGCTGGGCCAGGAAGTTCGCCGAATCCAGCACCCGACCGGTCTGGCTGGCCGCGTCGGCGGCGGCCGCGGCTTGGCGTAGGTACTCCCCGCCGGCTCGGTTGTACATCTCGGCCAACGCTTCCTTCTTGGCCTGGTCCCGCACGATGAGCCACCGCCAGCTCTGACGGTTGGAACCGGTGGGGGCCTGCACGGCCAGCTGCAGGCATTCCAGCAACACGTCGTCGGATACCTCCCGCCCGAAGTCGAGGCGCTTGCGCACGGCGCGGGTGGTCGAAAGCAGGGCGTCGGTCTGGGTCAGGTCGAATTCCACCGCCGGAGTCTGCCAGACCGGCGTGGTCACCTCGCTCAGCCGGGCCCGGGGCCGCGGTGGCCCGCCGCGCACCCGCCAGCCGGTCCCGGTCGGACCGCCAACCACGTCAGCCTCATCCTGCGCCTCGACCCCGACGGAAGCTTCCACCCCGAAACGCCACTACCGATCGAAGGACTGTGCGACGCCAGCCTCACCCGCATCGTGCTCAGCGCCCAAAGCGAAATCCTCGACATCGGACACACCACCCGAATCTGGCCAGAACCCATGGCTGGCGCCATCGGACTACGAGACCGGCACTGCCGCTTCCCCCACTGCCACCGACCCTCCGGCTGGTGCGACACCCATCACTGCATCCACTGGGAGAACGGCGGCCCCACCTCCGTGAACAACGGCATACTCCTCTGCCGATGGCACCACACCTTCCTCCACTCGAAACGATGGCAGGTGCGGCTCGACCAACACCAGCAACCCATCTTCACCAAACCAGACGGCTCGGTGTATGAAACCCCATCACACCAGCAGATGCCTGCTGGACCTGGTGAACCGAAGTGCGCTCCAGAGCGCATCGCGCTGGTCGCGGGTACGGGTTAGGTTACGGCCATGGCTGAAACCATCACCTACGAGGTAGACGGGCGGGTTGCCACCGTAACGCTGCAACGGCCCGAGAAGCTCAACGCCATCACCCGTCAGCTTCAAGTGGAGTTGCTGGCCGCCCTGGCTGAGGCCGAGGCCGACCCGAACGTGCATGTTGCCGTAGTGACCGGGGCCGGGCGGGGCTTCAGCGCCGGTTACGACCTAGCCGGGGGAAACGCCCACGGCGGCGGGGTCACCGGCGATCGAGACTGGCTGGAACAGGTCCTGCACGGTTGGCTGGCTATCTGGGATCTTCGGCTGCCAGTCATCGCCAAGGTCCACGGCGTGTGTTTGGCCGGCGGTACGCAGCTCGCCGCCATTTGCGACATCAGCTATGTCACCCAGGACTGCAAGGTGGGCACGCCCCAACTACCCCTCGGTGCTGGCTATGTAGCCAGCTTCTGGACCTGGTTCGTAGGTCCGAAAAAGGCCAAGGAGATCTTCTTTCCCACTGGCACCATGATCAGCGGAACCGAAGCAGCCGAGATCGGCCTGTTCAACCGGGCCTTCCCCGCGGACACCATCGACGACGCGGTGGCAGCTTACGCGGCCCGGGTGGCCCGCACCCCCAAAGACATCCTGGCCCTCCAGAAGCAGTCCATCAACCGGACGCAGGAGCTGGCCGGTTTCCGGGCCGCCCTGTTGCAAGGGGCAGAGATCGACGCCATCGCCCACGGGTCGCCTTCGGTACGCGCCGTCAACAAGTTCATCGCCCAGCACGGCTTGAGCGAGGCCTTACGGGCCTTTCAAGCCGGCGAACTGCTCTGAAAGGCCGGCCACCGTGGCTACGTTCAACACCGCCATCTCCTCCCACCAGCTCCAGACCGGCGACCATACCACCGGGTATCTGGCGGCGGGCCCAGAGGACGGGCCGCTCATCATCTTCGTGCACGGTTGGCCGGAGCTGTCCATCAGCTGGCGCCATCAGCTGCCGGCCATGGCTGCGTTGGGGTTCCGGGCCGTCGCTCCCGACATGCGGGGCTACGGCACATCCACCGTGTACCCACAGCTATCGGACTATCAGCAGCGGTTCCTGGTCGACGATCTGGTCGGCCTGCTCGACGGGTTGGGGGCAGAACGCGCCGTGTGGGTGGGCCACGACTGGGGCAGCCCAGTGGTCTGGAACATGGCCAGCCATCATCCCGAGCGTTGCCACGCGGTGGCCAACCTCTGCGTGCCCTACTGGAGTATCGAGCGGGGCTGGGACCATCTCCTCACCCTGGTCGACCGCGAGGTGTATCCAATCGGCGAGTACCCCGACGGCCAGTGGGACTACATGCGCTACTACGAGGAAAGCTTCGAGCGGGCCACCGCGGTCATGGACGCCAACCCGTACAACTTGGTCAAGGCCCTGTTCCGGCGGGGCCGGCCTTCTGGGCAGAACAAACCGACTGGTACGGCCCTAACCCGCCGCCAAGGCGGATGGTTCGGCGGGGCTGACCAGGCTCCTGACCTTGAGGCCGATCACGACGTGGTCAGCGAGGAAGATCTGCACATCTACGCCGACGCGCTCACCACCAACGGCTTCTTCGGACCCAACGCCTACTACCGCAACCACCAGGCCAACGCCGCCTACGCCGAGGAAGCAGCCAACGGCGGGGAGCTCGAGCTACCGGTGCTGTTCATCGGTGCCCGCTACGACTACACCTGCGAGACCGTCCGCTCGCCGATGGCCGCACCCATGCGCCAGCACTGCGGGGATCTCACCGAACACATCATCGACAGCGGCCACTGGATGGCCCAGGAACGCCCGGCCGAGCTCAACGCCGCCCTGGCCGCCTGGCTGTACACCCGGGTCGGCTCGGTCTGGCCCGGCCCCGCGTACCACGGAAAAGCCCGCAGCTCCTGAACGGTCCCATCAGAACGGGGCGGCGAAGCGGCCCCGGGCACTGGGGGCGTAGCGGGCCAGCTCGATCTGATCGCCGTCGGCTTCGGACACGTCGCCCTGGGCGAAGTGACGGTTGTAGCCCCGCAGCTGGGTCTTGGTCATGTGCAGCGCCGTGGCCGGCAGGTCCAGAATTCGCTGGACCCAACGCTGTACCGCCTCATCGAGGGCAGCGGGCTCCACCACCTCGTGCACCAGGCCCCACTGCTCAGCCCGCGCCCCATCGACGCGCTCGCAGAGCATGATCATCTGGCGGGCCCGGGCCATGCCGATCTCCTGGAACAGCCGGGGCGTGGCAGCCCAGCTCAGGGGCACCCCCAACTCCACCTCGGGGTACCAGAACACGGTGTCCCGGGCCGCCACCCGGAAATCGCAGGACAGCGCCCACACGCAGCCGCCCCCGGACGCGTGACCCTGAAGGCGAGCCACCGTGGGGATGTCACAGTCCTCAATGGCCCGAGCGGCACGACGGCCCAGATGGGCCCGCCAGCGGGCCTCCCGTTCGGTGCCAGCCGCAGCCAAGGGCTGGTCGTCCGCCTTGCGGTCCGCCCCCGAGCAGAAAGACAGACCCCGACCGCCTAGCACCACCACCCTGGTTGCGAAGTCTTGCTGCAAAGCTTCGAAGACGTCACCCACCTCCGCCATCATGCGGGCGTTGACGGCGTTACGTCGTTGTGGACGGTTGAGCCAGACGTGCAGGACCTCGGGTCGGGCCGGGTCACGTTCCAACTCGAGCGTCTGATAAGAGGCCATGGAAGCGCAGCGTAGAGCGCCAAGCACGAGCCAGGCCCGACGGATCAACGTGGCGCCACTACGCGAACCCTGGAGCCGCTACGCGAACCTGGAGCCACTACGGTGCGGGGCCATGGGCGTTGGAGAAGGGCACGAGTGCGTTCCCCAAGCGTGAACGCCACCGGGGTCCAGCCCCAGGGACGCCCGGCCCGACCGGCGCTGGAACCGGTCCCTCGCCGTACCTGGTGGGCGTTGGCCACGGTGGCCTCCGCCTTCATGCTCACCTCCATCAATCTCACGGGCACCAACATCGCCTTTCCCTCCATCGAGCAGACCTTCGCCTCGACCCCACGCACCACCCTGGCCTGGTCGCTGTCGGGCTACAGCATCGTGTTGGCCTCCTTCATGGTCATGGGCGGTCGCCTGGCCGACCGGTGGGGTCGACGTCGAATCTTCACCACCGGCGTGCTCATCTTCCTGGCCGGTTCGCTGCTCTGCGCGGCCGCCCCCTGGGCGGAAGTCTTCATTGCCGGCCGGGTCGTACAAGGTTTCGGCGGCGCCCTCATGGTGCCCTCCTCGTTGGCTCTGGTGTTGCCCGATTTCCCGGCCAGTCGCCGTACCTCGGCGGTGGCCGCGTGGGCGGCCAGTGGTTCGGTGGGCGCGGCCATCGCCCCTGGCCTCTCAGCGGTGATCGTGGATCTGACCAGCTGGAGGGTGGTCTACCTGCTGGCCGTTCCGGTGGTGGTGGCCGTTCTCATCGCCGGCCCCCGGCTGCTGCACGATTCCCAGCCGCGGGCCGCCAGCCAACGGCTGGATTGGCTGGGCGTACCTATCGGTACTGCCGCCATTGGGCTGTTGGCCCTGGCCATCATCCAAGGTCCGCGTTGGGGGTGGACCAGCCTGGGCATCGTGTCCTGCCTGGTGGCGGTGGTGGTGTTGGCCCCGCTGTTCGTGTTTCGCTCCCTGCGCCACCCCGCCCCGCTGATGAACCTGCGCATTTTCAAGGCCCGCACGGTGTGGTCGGCCAACTTGGCCAACGTG
>JANPEN010000229.1:0-25326 GCA_031422955.1 Acidimicrobiia bacterium | reverse complement strand
TTGCCGATGACGAGCACGTCCATGTCGTTCGCTCCGCGACCTGGTTCACCGCAGTAGCGGGCCGCCGCCGATCCGAAGAGCAGCACCGTCTCGGCGCCGTCGGTGCTGGCGAACTCCTCAGCGACGACCCACCTCGAACCGTGACGATGCCGGCTTCGAGGTCAACGGCAGGCCAGCGCAACGCGATTAGCTCGCTACGGCGGGCACCGGTCGCCGCGGCAAGCATGACAAACGTCGCAAACTCCGGATCGCGCTCCTGAGCGAGCGCGAACAACGTGGCCACCTCCGAAGGTGCAGGAGGGACAAGCTCGCGAGCGTCCACGCGCGGTGCGGTGGCGGCCGCTGCGGGGTTCGCGGGAATCCAGTTCCATCGGACCCCTTGGTCGAGGGCACGCCGCAAGATGCCGTGGATGCGCCGTACCGTCGCCGGCGCCAGCGGACCTCCATCTTGGGCGCCCTCTTTGCGCAACGTGCGGTAAAGCCGATCGACATCATGGGAGCTCAGTCGGGACAGTGGAATCGAACCCAGGGTCGGCAGAAGGTTGCGGTCCATGAACCCGCGGGTCTCCAGTACGGTCTTCGGGGAGAAGTCATCCCGGGCGAACGCGAACCACTGCTCCAGCAGGTCCGCCACCGTGGCCGAGGTAGGCGCCATCACCGGATCACGCCCCGCGTAGACCCGCAACTCCCACGACCCGCTCCGCTGACGCATTGATCCCTGCACGGCGCTCAGGGTGACAGGCGGCGGGGTCGTCCTCTAGGGATGGGCAGGAGATGGGCATCCTCCGCCGCCAAAGGGAAGACGCCCTCCGTAGAGGGACCCTGACCTGCACGTTCTTCTGCACCCCCAACGGGATTCGAACCCGTGTCGCCACCTTGAGAGTGTGATACATAGGGTTCAGCCAGTGCTGTCAGGTCGCTTGCAGTTTCCTGTTTGTGCAGGTCAGCGAAGTCGGGCCCGCCTCGCCGTGTCGGCTGATATCGGCCCGTTCCGCGGAAAGGAGTGGCAAAATATTGGCAGAAATCAGCAACTTCCTGTCACCACATTCGCAATCAACGACATATTTCATGCAATTCCGGAGCGAGGTTTGAGGACGCCCAAGCCTGTGCTCGAACGCCGTATTGGGCGGCTCGGGTCTCCGGGCTGCTTGGGGTTGACCGGTGTCGCCCGGCTTTGGCATTGGAAATCCCGCCAGCAAGCCGGGATGCTCGTGTGATGATCACCCACAACACCGACGACCCCGACACCGTGACCACCACCTGCCTGTGGCCAAGGGACCACTGACCGATCCAGCGGACGGACAAGGGCGTAACATGGGTGCGTGTCCATGGTCGAACACCCCGAGGAACCGGCACTGCAAGTCTGGTCACCGGCCGAGGCGTTGCGCCGCGCCCGCCCGCTGCCCTCACCGCAGGAGCTCGTCATTGAAGGGCTGACCGAACCGGAGTGGCAAGCCCTCCAGGACGCGCTCGCCGAGGTCTAGGCCATGCCGTCCCGCACGGTCGTGCTCGACACCATGGTCCTCGGCGCGCTCTTGCACCCAAGCCGGTCCCACCCTGCCGCTGAGCGGTACCGCGCCCGGATCGACCAACGCCCGATCGTGATCTCCTTCGTCACCGTCACGGAACTGCGCTACGGCGTGCTCAAAGCGAACTGGGGCGAACTCCGCCGCCGCGGCCTCGAACGAGACCTCGCCCGCCTCACGGTCGTCCAGCCCGACAACACGCTCATGACCGTGTGCGCCGAGCTCCGGAACCGCTGCGAACGGTCAGGCCATCCCCTCGGTCAGAAGATCCACGAAGCCGGCCGGTGGATCGCCGCCACCGCTCTCCACCTCAAGCTCGACCTCCTCACCGACGACAACGTCTTCGCCGACGTCGCCGGCCTCACCATCTCCCGATAAGCGTTCATCATTGAAGGGTCAGATTTCGAGCGGCGTTGACGAGTCGAGACGCGAGCCAGTACCGCTGCCCAGATCGGTCGGCCTCGGTCGGCAGATTTGGCACCAGCAACGCGGCGTGCGCCTCGGTCCCCGCGCGAGATCGGCACAGCGGCCGCCGTCCTAGACACCGCCGGGCGTTCCACGCCCACAGTCCAGCCGCAGGGACCGACCCGGTGCAGCGGCACCCTGCACCGGGACCGCT
The DNA here is from genome assembly GCA_031422955.1 of Acidimicrobiia bacterium. GTDB lineage: Bacteria > Actinomycetota > Acidimicrobiia > Acidimicrobiales > CAIXPF01 > CAIXPF01. Next base: position 23,181 of record JANPEN010000229.1, on the reverse strand, counting down.
CAATCGGGAGGCTTGCTGGGCTTCGTGTTGTGCGAGTGCTCAGGTTTCGGTGGCGTCGGCGAGGGTGCGGCGGGTTCGTTCGGGACCGTCGGGGTCTCGTTTGCGGACTCGTGGGCTGAGCGCCTTCTGGTGGGCGGTCTGCGCCCCTTGCTCGTGAAGCGTCGCTCAGGGGCCCCTTTCAGGGCCCCTGACCTGGTCTTTTCTGGCACCCCCAACGGGATTCGAACCCGTGTCGCCACCTTGAGAGGGTGGTGTCCTAGGCCTCTAGACGATGGGGGCAGACCTGCTCGCGGCCGAGGCGAGCACAGAGACGCTAGCGGCCCTGCCCGGCGAGAGCAACGTCGTTGCGCCGAGCGGCCCCAGCCACACCTTTGATACCGGAGATCGCCGGACCCAAACCACGTTGGCACGTTCGGAAAGTCGGCCTTGACTATCGTCTTTCGATATATCAGACTTCGTGCATGTCGAAGCGAGACAAGCCGATGCCGGCCGCGTCGTTGTACCTCATGCTGGCGCTGCTCGGCGGCGAGAACCACGGGTACGCGCTGATGCAACTCGTCGAGGAGCAGAGTGACGGGGCGGTACGCATGGGGCCGGGAACCCTGTACGGCACACTGAACCGTCTTCTCGGGGACGGGATGATTGCGGAGACCACCGCGCCAAGAGCACCGGAAGACAACGAACGCCGGCGTTACTACCAGCTCACCGCCGACGGGGACCGGGTCGCCCGCACCGAGTTGCATCGGCTGCGATCGTTGGTCTCCCGTTTCAACGGCATTGTCGGGCTCGGCGGCATCTCGACATGAACCGCCACCTCCACCTCGCCCTGTACCGCCGGCTCACCACCTGTTATCCAAGGACGTTTCGCCTCGAGTACGTCGAGGACCTGACCGCGACCTTCGAGTTGCAGCTCCGCGAGCACGGGCCGAGCCGTTGTTGGCTTCGGACCCTGCAAGATCTCATCATTACTGTCCCCATCCAACACCTGGAGTCACGCATGAAGCACCCCACGTCCTTTCACGTAACGTCCTCTCGCGTCACGGTAACGTGCCTCGCCCTCGCTATCACCGGAGCCTTGGCGGCGATCGTCACCGGGAGCTTGTACGCAGTGATCTTTCTGCTAGTTGCGTTGCTGGCGGTAGCGATTGCGGCGATGTCTCGGAAGGCAATAAAGCCGGCGCTTGCCCTCGAAGACTCCGCCAAGTGGAAGAAGTTCCTGGCCGCCGGCATCACCCTGCTCGCCATCATCATCGTGCTGTTGAACGTGCCTCCCAACAACACCCAGGAACTGTCCGCATGGGCGTGGTCTTTGATGGCGGGGTCCATGCTGCTTAGCTTTACCCTCATCGGCGCCGGTGTCGTCCTCGGTGTGGCACGCCTCAGCAGCAACCGCCATCAGTAGCGGCTGGCAGGCCGCGCCCCCAGCGAAACGTTCTCGGCTGATTCCTCAAGGAGGGCCCCCGATGGCCGTTATCGCGCAGGGCACCTTGTCAGGTGTAACTAAAAATGTCCAGCCTTCATCATCAGTCCGGGCGGCGGCGGAGGTACAGGCTTCCCCCGCTGTTGTGCTGCGCCATTGGGAAGCGTTCGAAGAACCAATCGGGGCGGACCCTGGCTGCCAAGGGCGGCCACAGCAGCACCTCGAAAGCGGGGTTGAACATCAGGAAAGCCCGCAACAGGTAGGTCTCGGTCCACACCCGGCCCTCCTCGTGCCATTCCCAGGGGTACTCGAAGCCAGGGAAGACGTCGTGGAGATGCACAACGACTCCGGGTCGGATGCGGGGCAGCACCTCGAAGAGCAGGTGGTTGACGTCGCTGCCCAGCTTGACTACGTGGGTGGAGTCGATGAACAGCAGGTCCCCTGCCTCCAGTTCCGCGAAGCGCTCGAGCGGGACGTCCTGCACGGGCAGGGGCAAGATCTCCACCCGCTCCTCATCACCGGGACGCAACAGCGAGCGCAACAGTTCGTCGTAGGGGTCGATGAAGGTGACCCCCACGCCGGGATCGAGAAAGCCGGCCATGGTGTCGAGCATGCAGGCAGAGGAATGGCCCGATCCCACCTCGATGATCCGCCGGGGCTGAAGCCAGCGCAGCATCAGATGTAGGAAAAGCCCGTCGCCGTAGGCGTAGGAATGGTTGTCGAACCAGTAACGCTGGCCGGGTGCCTCGTGTTCCCCGAAGGGCACATCAACCACCCGCTCCGCCAGTTCTTCGAACAACGCCTGTTGGGCCTCCCAGCGCACATCTACGCCGGGCAGGTCGCACGGATCGGCGGCGAAGAGTTGGTCGCGGCGAGGGCTCAGCTGCTCGAGGTCGGGATCGGGCGAGTAGTAGTGGCCGGACGGACGGAAGTCGAACATACGCACCGGCCCGGTGCGCGATCCGCCGCCCAGCCGATACACCTCGGTGGTGAGCTCGGCGATGCGGCGTTCGTAGGCTCCGAGCACCGGTAGACGGCGGGCCACGGAGCGAAGCGGTTGGCGAAACATAACGTTGCGCCGACCCTAGTGCCCCGCCCCGCCCCCCTCAGGCCACCACCACGGCGGTGACCACCCCTCAAGTCACCACCACGGCGGTGACCATGCCAAACATGCCTTCTTTGGATTCGACGTGGTTGAGGATGTGGCAGTGCCACACCCAGGTGCCGGGGACGTCGGCGTGGATCAACACGGTGTAGCGCTCGCCGGGGGCAACCAGCACGGTGTCCGCCGCGTAGGGGCTGTCGAGGGGCTCGCCGTCCTTGGCCACCACCAACTGCTCGAAGCCGTGCAAATGCATGGGATGCACTTGCAAGCCCTCGTTGAAGTAGGTGACCCGCAGCCAATCCCCCACCGACGCCACTACCGGGGCGGTGGCAGGGAAGCTCTTGCCGTCGAGGCTCAGGCCGATGACACCGGCGTCGTTGAGCACCATGGGCAGATCCTGGGCGATGACCATATCGGCGGGGACCGCGATGCCGGAGATGGAAGAACCGGCCGGGCTGGGCAACTCGCCGACAAAGATCGTGCCGAACAACCCGTTCGGGACACTCTCGTGGGCGTGGGCATGGGCGTGATACATGCCGATGGCCGTTTCAGTGACGGTGAAGCGATAGGTGAAACGCTCGCCGGTACGGACCATTGGCTGGGTGATGGTCGCCACCCCGTCTTGGGGGTTGGGCACGTCGATCCCATGCCAGTGGATGTCGGTGCCCAATGGAAGTTGGTTGGTGAGCTCCACTTCCACCTGGTCCCCCACGTTGAGGTTGATGCGGGGCCCCGGCACGATGCCGTTGTAGGACCAAGCCTTGACCATCTCGCCAGGGCGCACCTCCCAGTCGGTGATCGCCGCGGTCAGCTCGAATCGCTTGGTGCCATCAGCTAGCACCTCGGGAGCCAGGAGCTGATTGCCCCGACCGGCCGTCTCGGCAGGGAACTTGGCCACCGAATCGATCATGGCCTGGTCCTTAATGGCTCCTTCGGCAGCGGTGAGGGGGTGCTCGTCATGGCCGGCTGCGGTTGCGGAGCCCGCACCCGCCGCTCCCACCGTCAGGGTCGCTTTCATACCCGCATCGGCGTGACCGGTGATCTTGCAATACAGCTCATAGGTGCCAGCGGCCAGGCCCCGCAGGGACAACGTGTCCACGTCGCCCCCCAGCAGGTCCTTGGAGGCCAGTGCGGTATCACGAACGACCAGGTTGTGCAGCTGGGTCCCGGCGTTGGCGATCTCGATGGTGGCGCCCTCCCCCACCTGATCGGAGGACAGGGCGATGGCGAACTCGGTCAGGGTGGCGTCGATGGTGGAGCTGCCGCCGGCGGCTGCGCTGCGCTCGCTCTGATCGATAGCCCGGATGCCGAAGGCGACACCCAGGGCGCTACCCAAAAGGGCCAGCAAGGCCAGGAACGCCACCAGCACATTCCAACTGGTGCGGCTGATCTCCCCGCGCTCGAAGCAGCGTTCGAGCTCGTCCAGGCGTGCCTTTTCGTCATCCCCGCTGATGAGTGGGGTCAGTTGCGTTGTCATCGTCAAGCACTGTCGACCACAGCCGGGGTCCCGGCGCAGGGTCAAGCGTCGCTCATCGAAGGCCGTTGGTCCCTAACTTCCCGCCGGCACCGGCCTCGGCGGGCGAAAACGACACAACCGCCCGGGCGGCTGCCGGGCGGCTGTGGTGGTCGAGCTCGGGGGAGAGGACTTGAACCCCTAACAACAGGGCCAGAACCTGCCGTGTTACCTATTACACCACCCCCGATTGGGGCGAGGGGTAAGGCTACCCGGTCGCCACCGCCCGAGCCAACCTGTTGCTCCCGTTACGGGTGTTACTGCTCTGGAATGGGGATGTCACGCTCGCCCGGTTCGTAGAGGCTTTCCCGACCCAGCCGTTCCAGGCAGATCTCCGCCGTCCACGGCAACATGAGCGAACCGCAACGGCTATCACGGTAATAGCGTTCCAACGGGAAGGTCTTGGTGATAGAGCCGCCGCCACAGGTCCGGATGGCCAGCCGGCAGATGTCGTTGGCCAACTCCATCACGCTGAATTGGGTGGAAAAGGCTCGCATCCGCACCTCCCGAGCCGGATCGACCCCGGCCTCGCCGATAGCCCGCAGAAACATGGCCTGCAGCTGATCCAGCTTCACCCGCATCTCTGCCACCGCCAACTGCTTGGTGGTGCTACGCCGCCGGGGCGGGCCCGGTGCCCCTCCGGCTACCTCACCCCGCAGGTAGGCCACCGTAAAATCGAAGGCGGCCTGGGCCACCCCCACGTAGGTGGGACAAAGGGTCATGAACATGTGGGGCCAACGGCGGGCCATCTGGGCGTACATACCACGAGGTATTACCTGGGCCTCGGTGGGCACGAACACGTCGATCAGGTCCAAGGTGGCAGACACGGTGGCCCGCATGCCCAGCGGATCCCACGATCCGCTGATGGAGAAGCCCTCGGCCTCCGCCGCCACCCCCAGAAACAGGGTGTCGGTGAAGTTGGCCGGCTGTTCCGCCCCGGTCACCTGCTCGGTGGCGGTGACGGTGTACACGTTGGCGGCACCGGAAAGGGAGGCGAAATGCTTGCGGCCGTTGAGCCGCCAGCCACCCTCGACCGGGGTGGCCACCGTGTCCCACACCCCCGGTCCACCAGCGATGCGGGATCCCGGCTCGGAGAAGGGCTGGGCGTAGAGCACGCCCCGTTGCACGATTCCTTCGTACATGGCCGCCCGCCGGCTCTGGTGGGCGGCCCGTTGGGCGGGGTCCATGTCCAAGTCGTCGCAGAGTTGGCTGGACCACAGGCTCGAGGAACTGTGCATGTTGAAGGTCAGCGCGGTGGCCCCGCAGTAGCGACCCAACTCCGCCGCTACCAAACTGTACTGGCGGTAGTCCGCCCCCATCCCCCCATAGGCCTGCGGGACGCACAGACCCAACAAACCATGCTGGCGCAGATCGGCGTAGTTCTCGAAGGGAAAGGTGGCGTCGAGGTCGTAACCGGCCGCCCTGGGCGCAAAATGCTCCCGGCCCAGTCGGGCCACCAGCGCAAGAACGTCGTCGAGGTCAGGCTTCATCGGGTCAGATCCAATCAGGTCCGGGCCAGGGCCGCCCGTAGCCGGGCCAACGTAGTTTCCCGGCCCAGCACTTCCAGCCCATCGAACAGCGGCGGTCCTACCGAGCGACCGGTGACGGCCACCCGCACCGGGGCTTGGGTCTTGGCCATCTTGAGCCCCAACCCTTCGCCCACCTCGGCCAAGCGTTGGTGCAGGGTCTCTTTGTCCCACGGGCACTCGGCGTAGGCCGCCACCGTACTAGATAGTATGGTTAGGGCAGCCGGGTTGGTGGCCACCGCTTTGTCCCAGGACGCCGCGTCCATCAAAGGCTGTTCCACGAACAACCAGTCGACCAGCTGCTCGATCTCGGGCAGGGTCTTGGTTCGGCCTTGGATATCGGCCAGATAGGGCCCCGGCAAGGTCGTCAGCTCGAAGGGCTGGGCGAAGGGTCCGGCCAAGGCCACGAACTGCTCCTGGCTCAGAGCCCGAATGTGCTCGTGGTTGAAATGGGTCAGCTTCTTCACGTCGAAAAAGGCCGAGGAATGGTTCACATCAGCTAGTTCGAACAGGGCCACGATCTCGCTCAGGGGGCGTATCTCCACCCCGTCGACGTGGCCCCAACCGAGGGTGGCCAGGTAGTTGGTCAAGGCCGGGGCCAGAAAACCCCGTTCCCGGTAACGTTCGATGGCCACGTCCCCGAACCGCTTGGACAGCTTGCGGCGTTGCTCGTCCACCAACAACGGCAGATGGGCGTAGAAAACCTCACGGTGCATGCCCAGCGCCTGCAACAGCAACAGCTGCTTGGGCATGTTGTTGATCATGTCCTCGCCCCGGATGACGTGGGTGATGGCCATGTCGACGTCGTCAACCACGTTGGCCAACAAGAACATGGGGCTGCCATCGCTGCGGCGGATGACGAAATCTTCGATGTGGGCGGTGTCGAAATCGACCCGGCCTCGAACCAGGTCGTCCCAGCCGACGGTGCTGTCCTTGGGGACCCGCAAACGCACCGCGCCCTCGTCGAGGTAGGCCTGGTCGTTGGCCAACAACTCGTCGATCACCTGACGGTGGCGGTCCGCCCGCTCCGATTGGTAGAAGGGGCCCTCGTCCCAGTCCAGGCCCAGCCACCGCAGGCTTTCCAAGATGTTGGCCACCAGCTCGGGCTGGTTGCGGCTGGCGTCGGTGTCTTCGATGCGCAACACGAACTGGCCGCCGCTATGACGGGCGAAGAGCCAGTTGAACAGCGCCGTGCGGGCACTGCCGACGTGCAGATAGCCGGTGGGTGAGGGCGCGAAGCGGCAACGAGGGATCACCCGGCAACGCTACAACCGGCAGTTGCGAGCGAGGTGATACCGGCTCGGCCCGGCCGCGGCAGATTCAGCCGGTGCTCAGCAGCGCCCGCCAGCCCTGGCTGTGGCGGCTGGCCAACTCGTCGGGCCCGAGCCGTAGCGTCTCGTTGGGCACGGCATCGGCCACGGCCCGCAACTCCCGGTAATGATGGGGGTTGGAAACCTCGGCGAAGAGCTTGCGGCGCAGCGCCACCAGCTCGGCCGGGGGCCCCTCGTCGAGGTAGCCCCACACCGCGAAACCGACCCGGAGGTCGTGCATGATCGGGGCTCGCCCGAACAGCCCGGCCCGCTTGGTGGCCACCGCGATGACACCAGCCACCACATCGTCGTCGTGCTCGCCATCGGCGGTGAACACCTTGCCGGCGAACTCCGCCACCAACTTGTAGGCGTAGCCCTGATCGGGGCCGGGCACGCCCAGCTGCTCACCCACGGGTTGGCCTTCGTCGCCCAGATCGCCGGGACGGTCCGCCACCCAGGAACGATCCCGGCGGGGCGGGGACTGGTAAGAGCGGACCTTGGCGATGGGCGAGGTGGGAACGAAGTGGGGCGCAGACATGGCGCCCTCAGCGTAGAGGGTGACGAGGGCGACAAGGGCTGCGCCCCGCTCCGCGCAGGCCCGCCCCACGCTCGACCGTTCGCTCAGCCGTGGAGCAGGGCGTAGTCCACCGCGTCGAGCAGCGCCTGCCAGCTGGCCTCGATGATGTTCTCCGACACCCCCATGGTGGTCCATTTGGTGATGCCGTTGGTCGATTCGATCAACACTCGCACCACCGCCCCCGTGCCGCCTTCGGTGTTGAGCACCCGCACCTTGTAATCACTCAGGCTGAGCCGATTGAGGGCCGGGAAGCGGTCCCCCACCGCGGCCCGAAAGGCGGCGTCGAGAGCGTTGACAGGGCCGTTGCCCTCGCCGGTGGCGATAAGGCGCTCCTCGCCCACCCGGACCTTGATGGTGCATTCGGTCTCGACGCCCTGGGCGTGGCCGAGGGGATTCTCGATCAGCTCGCTGTTTGCCCCTGGCCGATGATCCACGGTGATGCGGAAGCTCTCCAGCTCGAAGGATTCTGGCCGCCAGCCGGTGGCGCGGCGCATGAGCAACTCGAGGGAGGCATCGGCCGTCTCGAAGTGGTAGCCGGCCGATTCCAGTTGCTTGAGTTGTTCCAACACGTTGCCCAGCTGCTTGCCGTCGAGCTCGATCCCCCATTCCTTGGCCTTGAACTCCATGGTGGCCCGACCGGAAAGGTCCGAAACCAAGAAGCGGGTGCCGTTGCCGACCGTCGCCGGGTCGACATGCTCATAGGAGTCGGGCCGCCGAGCAATGGCAGAGGTGTGCAGCCCGGCCTTGTGGGCGAAGGCGGACTGGCCCACGTAGGGCAGCTGGTTCTGATGGGGCAGGTTGACCAGTTCCGCCACCCGCCGGCTGATCTCGGTCAGGCGATCCAGACGACCCGGAGCCAACGTGGCAATGCCCATCTTGAGGGTCAGGTTGGGGATGAGCTGCACCAGGTCGCAGTTGCCGGTGCGTTCCCCGTACCCGTTCATGGTCACCTGCACCTGGGTGGCACCGGCGATGACCGCGGCCAACGCGTTGGGCACCGCGCAGCCGGTGTCGTTCTGGGTGTGGATACCGATCTGCAGACTGCCGAAATGACGCACCACCTCGGCCACGATGGGCTGCACCTCGTGGGGCAGGCTGCCGCCGTTGGTGTCACAGAGCACCAGACAGTCCGCGCCGTTGGTGGCGGCCGCCTCCAGCACCCGCAGGGTGAACTCGGGGTTGCGCTTGTAGCCGTCGAAGAAGTGCTCGCAATCAAAGAAAACCCGCAGCCCGTTGGTCTTGAGGAAGGCCACCGATTCCCCCACCATGGCCTCGCCCTCATCCAGGGTGGTCCGCAGCGCCTCCAACACGTGATAATCCCATCCCTTGCCCACGATGCAGGCGGTGGAGACCCCGGAGTTGACCAGCGTGCGCAGGGTCGGGTCGTCGTCACTGCGGCCCAACGGCTTGCGGGTGGAGCCGAAGGCGACCAGTTGGGCGTGGTTGAGGGAGAGCTCCGAGGCGGCCCGGCGGAAGAACTCCTCGTCCTTGGGGTTGGCGCCGGGGTAGCCGCCCTCGATCCAGTGCACCCCCAACTCGTCGAGGGCGTGGGCGACGGCCAGCTTGTCTTCTACCGTGAGGGAGATGCCCTCGAACTGGGCGCCGTCGCGCAGGGTCGTGTCGAACACGTCGACCGCGGCGGGCCAGTCGGGGTTGAAACGGGCCGACCGATCGACCGGGGGCATGGCTTGCTCGTTGGCTGCGGCATCGCTCACGGCATCACGCTTTCTTGGTTTCCCGGGCAGGGCCAGCGGGCTGAATCGTCAGGTGGACAAGGGCAAGGCTCAAGGGGCGGGGGATCAGAGGCGGGCGGCGATCCCGTCGCCCACCGCGGTGGTGGAACCGGTGATGGTTCCCTCCACCGATCCCTGGCAGGCCAACCGAACCCGGTCCGCCGCCTCGGTCTCGCCCAGGAAGTCCAACAGCATGGCCCCCGACAGGATGGCCGCGGCGGGGTTGGCCTTGTTCTGGCCGGCGATGTCGGGGGCGGAGCCGTGGACCGGCTCGAACATGGACGGTCCGGTGCGGGCCGGGTTCAAGTTGGCCGATGCGGCGAAGCCGATACCGCCGGTGACTGCGCCGGCCAAATCGGTGAGGATGTCGCCGAAGAGGTTGTCGGTGACGATCACGTCGTAACGCTGGGGATTCTCCACGAAATAGATGCAGGCCGCGTCCACGTGGTTGTAGGCCACCTCGATGCCGGGATAGTCCGCCTCGTGCACCTCGTTGAAGGCCCGCTCCCATAGATCACCGGAGTAGGTCAACACGTTGGTCTTGTGGACCAGGGTGAGATGTTGGCGCCGCGCGGGGGTGGCGGCGAGATCGAAGGCGTAGCGCACACAACGCTCCACCCCCATGCGGGTGTTGACAGAGCCTTGGGTGGCCACCTCCCCAGCGGTGCCCTTGCGCAGGAAACCGCCTTCACCGGCGTAGGTTCCCTCGGTGTTCTCCCGGATGACGATCACGTCGATACCTTTGGGTACGTCTCGGAACGGGCGCAGGTTGATGTACAGATCCAGCTCGAAACGCATCTTGAGCAGCAGGCCCCGCTCGATCACACCGGGCGGTACGCCGGGGGTACCCACCGCGCCGAGGTAGATGGCGTCAAGGCCCCGCCATTCCTCCAACACCGAGTCGGGCAGGACGGTGCCGTCGCGCAGGTAACGGGCGCCGCCCAGGTCGTAGTCGACGCAATCGAGCTTCACCCCGGCCGCGTTGATGACCTTCAGACCTTCGGCGATGACCTCGGGCCCGATGCCGTCGCCGGCGACGATGCCTACCCGATATGCGCTACTCATGACGCAGAATCCTCTCGTTGTTGGTCCCGCCCCTGGGACCGGGAAATGAAAAACCGCCCACCAGGGTGGACGGTTCTTTTCGCGCACGCCCTTGCTAGGCGTGCGCTAGGAAATGTTGCTGATGACGGTGGAAGAAGGGGTGGCGGTGCCGGCCCTACGATCTCGGTCAAACATTGTCGAACATTCTCGCCCAGGGTCAAGACCGTCGTCAATTGACCGATCCGGGGCGGGGGTCCCCGGCGCGCCACCGCCGACCTGTTGAGCTGGTGGGATGCGATCGCCATTTCAAGCGCTGGCCGCAACCGCCTGGCCGGGGGCGGTACTGGCGGTCCTGGTCCTGTCCGGGAGCTGCGCGCACTTGGCCGACCTCGGGAATGGGCCGGCCAAACCTGCGTCGGGTGGAGCCGATGATGCCCCTGCGCCTCGGCCCACCGGGCTGATCAGCTCTCCGGCTGGCCTCGAGTTGATCAACGAAGCGGCCACCGCGCCGTGTGACAACAAGCAGTTCAGCTGTGCCGTGCTGTTGCGGGTGGGTGCCCTGCCCCGGGTACAGCTGAGCTACCGGGTCGCGCCCGGTGATAGCTGGTCGGGTTCCATCGAACGCCAGCAACGCTGCGCCGACGCCTCGGGGGCCAGCCACGGCGAGGCCGTTCGGGCCTGGGTTACGGCACGGCTCACCGCGGCCGACGCGACCGGCAACCTGACCATGGAGGTGACTGTCACCAAGGTGGTCGTGTCCGACCCCAGCGCTGATCCCACCCAGGTGGCGGAGTTTCCCCTCGGCGCCACCACCCGCGCCCTGTTCTCCAACCGGGGCCTGGCCATCGAGCCTCGCCAGCCCCCCAACTACGCGGCCGCCCTCATCACCCCGTTGGCCCCGGTGGCGGTGGGAATCGGCGGACGTTGGGAGATCCGCTCCCCCAGCCAGGGTTTACGCAACGTGCAGCAACTGCAGATGTTCGCCAACGACGGGTCCGAGGTCACCATTGAGGCGGTGACAGGCACGTGGCTCGATGAGACCCGTTCAGCCCACGAGATCACCGAGTCGAGCACCACCCTTACCCGCCTCGATGCCCTCGGCCCCATTCATCGCCGCCTGGAAATGGCCCAGGGCGCTGGATGTTTCGTGGGCACGGCCACCGGCCCGGTGCTCTACCTGATCGCCGCCGACCCGCCCGAGATCACCGGCTAGCCCGAGCAAATTTCGCTAGCATGCATACGTGAGTGAAGTCCATGAATTGTCGCGTGCCGCCTTCGACCGACTGAAGGCAGAGTTCGATGACCTGACCACGCGCGGCCGAATAGACATCGCTCGACGCATCGAAGCCGCCAGGGAAATGGGCGACTTGTCCGAGAACGGTGACTATCACTCGGCCAAGGAGGAGCAGGGCAAGATGGAGGGCCGCATCGCTCGCCTGTCCGTCATCCTCAAAAACGCCAAGGTGGTCGAGGAAGGCGAGCTCAACAACGACGCGGTGCGAGTCGGCTGCGTGGTAGCGGTGCGCTACGAGGGCGACGCCGCTGTTGAGCATTTCCTGGTCGGTTCCATCGAGGAGCGCGACACCCGCCACCTGGTGGTGTCGCCAGGGTCCCCGCTGGGTCAAGCCTTGTTGGGATCCAAACAGGGAGCGGTGGTCAGCTACCAGGCCCCGGGCGGCCAGCTACGGGTAGAGGTCGTCGGCATCGAAGCCTGAGTTGGCCAACCCAGCCCCCGATCCCAACCCGCACGCCCCCGATCCCAACCAGAACGACACGTCCTTCGGCGCTCCGCCGCTGCCCTCGGGACGTTGGCTCACCCTGCCAGGGCGGGGCGAGCTGTTCATCCGGGAGGCAGGCGTTCGCCGAGGCCATGCGCCCACCGTGGTGCTGTTGCACGGTTGGACGGCCACCGCCGACTTGAACTTTTTTCCCCTTTACCCCGCTTTGGGCGCCAATCATCACGTCGTCTCCTTTGACCTTCGTGGCCACGGGCGGGGCCTCCGTAGCCCCGACGGTTTCCGGCTGTCGGACTGCGCCGATGATGTCGCCGCCCTGGCTGCGGCGCTAGCCGTGGGATCGGAGGCGGACCCGCGGCGATTGGTGGTGGTCGGCTATTCGATGGGCGGGCTGGTGGCCCAGTTGGTGTGGCAGCGCCATCAGGACTTGGTGGCAGGCCTGGTGCTGTGTTCGACCAGTCGAAACTTCCGGGGCGCGGCTGGCGATGTCGCCTACTTCAGCGGCCTGGCGGCTCTGGCCGCGGCCCTGCGTCTGGCCCCCGGCCCTGTTCGTGAGCGAGCCTTCGCCCGATTCTTGGAACGTCGCCGGGAGAGCCTGGGGCTCGGTCCGTGGGGCCAGGCGGAGCTGGCTGGCCACGACGTGTTGCGGGTGGCGGAAGCGGGGGCGGCCATCGGCACGTTCAGCTCCCACGAGTGGATCGGCCAGGTGGATGTGCCCTGCGCAGTGGTGGTGACCACGGCAGACACCAAGATCCCACCCCATCGCCAACGCAAGCTGGCCGCAGCCATCCCGGGGGCGGCAGTGTTCGAGGTCGAAGGCGACCATCACGCCTGTCCCCGCCAGCCCGAACGGTTCCTGGGCCCGTTTCTGGCCGCCGTCGACCACGTGCTGGGCCAGGTAGGACGAGGTGGGCCAAACCCCCACCGCCAGTAGGCAGACACCCCACCCGGGCGTAGCGTCGAATCGCCGTCGAATCGCCGCTACGGGGTTCCGACCCCCCACCCACCCCCCCACTTTGGGGCCAGGACCTGGGTCTCAGCGCAAACCGGCGGCGGATTCGACGGCTCGGGCGGCGCTCATTACTGCCTGGGCGTAGCGCTGGCCGGGGTTGCGTCCGGTGCGTTCTACCGGCCCCGACACGCTGACCGCGGCCACGATACAGCCAGCCTGCAGGACCGGCGCACTCACCGAGGCCACCCCCGCCTCACGTTCGGCGACGCTTTCAGCGAAACCGTCGGCCACCGCCTGCGCCTCGCCGCGCAGCACCCGCCCGGCGGAACCTCGGTGCAGCTCGAGCACCGCGCCCAGCGCCACGATGGTGCGCAGCCCGTGGGGAGATTCCGCCACCGCCACACACACCCGGCCCTCCCCCTGACGCACATAAAGCTGGGCCGATTCGCCGGTTTGGTCCCGCAAGGCGTCCAGCGGAGCCTGGGCGGCCTGGGCCAGTGGCAGGGACAGCGAGGCGGCCCGGCCGAGGGCGATCAGGGCCAAACCGGGCAGATAACGATGCTCGGAATCGCGACGGAGCAGGCCGTGGGTGACGAGGGCAGCGGACAAACGATGGGCGGTAGGCCGGGCCAGGCCCGTCGCTTCGACCAGCTCGTTGAGAGTACGGGCCCCTGCTCCGACTGCGTCCAGCAGGGCCACCGCCTTGTCCACCACGCCGACCCCGGATACGCTGCCTTCCACTGGTCGGAATACTGTCTCATAGGTTGAGACAGGAGCAAGCCGCCGCAGCCGCCGCAAGCACGAAGCCGAGGTCCCCGCCATGACCCAACCCCGCACCCTGGCCCAGAAGATCTGGGACGAGCATGTGGTTCACGCCGGTGGGGAGGCTGAGCCGGACCTGCTCTACATCGACCTGCACCTGGTCCATGAGGTCACCAGCCCCCAAGCCTTCGACGGGCTGCGGTTGGCTGGGCGCAGCCTGCGCCGGCCCGATCTCACCGTGGCCACCGAAGACCACAACGTTCCCACCACCGACATCGACCAGCCCATCGCGGATCCCATCTCCCGCCGTCAGGTCGAGGTCATGCGGGAAAACGCGGCCGAGTTCGGCTTCACCCTGCATCCCATGGGGGCCCCGGGCCAGGGCATCGTCCATGTCATCGGCCCCGAGCAGGGTTTGACCCAGCCGGGCATGACCATTGTCTGTGGGGATTCGCACACCTCCACCCACGGTGCCTTCGGGGCGCTGGCCTTCGGCATCGGCACCAGCGAGGTCGAACACGTGCTGGCCACCCAAACCCTGTCCCAGGTACGACCGTTGCAGATGGCCGTCAACGTGGAAGGCACCCTGCCCGAGGCCAGCACCGCCAAGGACGTGGCCCTGGCCATCATCGGCACCATCGGCACCGGCGGGGGCATGGGCTATGTGATCGAGTACCGGGGATCCGCCATCCGGGCGCTGTCCATGGAGGGGCGCCTGACGTTGTGCAACATGTCCATCGAGGGTGGGGCCAAGGCCGGGCTGGTGGCACCGGACCAGACCACCTTCGACTACGTGGCCGGTCGGGCCCACGCCCCCACCGGGGCCGCCTGGGATACCGCGCTGGCCTACTGGCAGGGCCTCAACACCGACCCCGACGCGGTGTTCGACAAGGAAATCACCCTCGACGCGGCGCTCATCCTGCCCCATGTCACCTGGGGCACCAACCCCGCCCAGGTAACCGACATCAACGGCCGGGTCCCGGTGCCCGCCGACATCACCGACGAAGCCGGACGCGATGCCTGCACCCGGGCCCTGGAATACATGGGCCTCGAGGCGGGCATGGCCATTCGCGACATCAACGTGGATTATGTATTCATTGGTTCCTGCACCAACTCCCGTATTGAGGATCTGCGAGCAGCCGCCGCGGTGGTCGAGGGGCGCAGCATCGCCACCGGGGTCACCGGTTGGGTGGTACCGGGCTCCTTCGCGGTCAAACAGCAAGCCGAGGCGGAAGGGCTGCACCAGGCCTTCCTCAACGCCGGTTTCGAGTGGCGGGAGCCGGGCTGTTCGGCCTGCCTGGCCATGAACCCGGACAAGATTCCCCCCGGCAAACGCTCCGCTTCCACCTCCAACCGCAACTTCGAGGGCCGCCAGGGCCCGGGGGCACGCACCCATCTGGTGTCTCCCGCCATCGCCGCCGCCACCGGCATTGCCGGCCATTTCACCACCCCCGCCGAGTTGGGCTGAAGGAGCACGTTGTGGAAGCAGTACGCATAGTCACCGGCACCGCGGTGCCACTGGATCGTTCCGACGTGGACACCGATCAGATCATTCCCGCCGCCTGGCTCAAACGGGTCGAGCGCACCGGGTTCGGGGTCGGACTGTTCTCGGCCTGGCGCGATGATCGTAACTTCGTGCTCAACGACGAGCGCTTCGCGGGGGCCACTATCTTGTTGGCCGGTACCAACTTCGGCACCGGATCCTCCCGCGAGCACGCGGTGTGGGCCATCATGGATTTTGGTTTCAAAGCAGTTATCTCGCCCCGTTTCGGAGACATCTTCAAGAACAACTCCGGCAAAAACGGTTTGATCACCGCTCAGTTGGAACCGGCCGTGGTTCAACAGCTCATGGCCGCCGTGCAAGCAGAACCCAACCTCGAGATCACCGTGGATGTGGAACGTTTGACCGTTTCGGTGCCCGCCCTGGGCCTGGAGGTCCCCTTCGCCCTCGACCCCGTTACCCAGCACCGCTTCTTGGAGGGCCTGGACGAGATCGGCATCACCTTGCGCCAGATCGACACCATCACCTCGTTCGAAGCTCGCCGCCACGGCTTCAAGCCCCGAGTCGGCGTGTGACCGCAAGGGTGTTGCACACCGCTCTGTGCCAACGACTGGGTCTAACCCGTCCGGTGATCAGCTCCGGCATGGGCACGGTGGCTATTGCCCCGTTGGTGGCGGCGGTGAGCAACGCCGGGGGCCTGGGTGTGCTGCCTTGGGGGCCCAGGCCGTACTGCTCGGTACCCGCTTCGTGGCCACCCAGGAATCCAAGGCGGCCGCCTTTTGGAAGCGGCGCTTGGTCGATGGCCACGGCGAGCAAACGGTGCTCACCGACAGCCTGACCGGCTATTACACCCGGGCGTTCAACAACGCCTTTATCGAGCGTTACGACGGGCCGGTGTTGCCCTCCCTGCTGCAGGCCAAGCTGGCCGCCGATGTCTACCGGGCCGGTGATCCGGAGTACTTCCCCATGCACGGCGGGCAGTCGGTGGAACTCATCCACGACCTCCCAGGGGCAGCCGAGGTAGTCGAGCGCATCTGCGCGGAAGCCGAAGCGGTACTGGCCCGCCTGGTCTAAGGACGCTGGCCCTTCCGCGGTCGACGGAACGAGTGACGGGCATCACCGGCCAACCCGATGAGCGGCCACGGAGATGCCGCGCCACCACCGTTTGGGTGGGAAACGGAGATTTCTGGGCCAGCCTGGGAACCGGGCGGGCCACCGGGTTCGTCACATCGACACCAACGTCTCACCGACGTGCCCCTCACTCTCGGAGCCACCCATGCGACACCTTCGCCGACGATCCCCCGCCCATCGCCAGCTCGGCCGGGCCGCGGTAGCCCTGACCTGCGTGGCCCTACTGGGCGGGGCTTGCACCGGCTCGGACCCCACCCCAGCCGAAGGCACCTCCCCCGGCCCTGGCAACAACAGCGCGGGGCGCTCTGGCGGCTTCGCCAACCTGTCGTTGGCCTCCGCCCTACAGCCCTTCACGGCCTGCGACGATGTGTTGGCCTACCTGCGCAAGGAGGCCACCGAGCGGGTCACCGCCTACGGCCTGGGCGGCGGCGGGATGTACCCCATGGGCGCCAGAGGTGAAGCTACCCGCGGCACCACCATGGCGGCAACTGCTGGGCCCGTGCCCGCCTCCGGGAGCTTTCGGGCCGAGGACACCACGGCTAGATCGAGCCTCGGAGACTCCAGCGCGTCCGCCGCCAACGGCAGCCCAACGTTTTCGACCACCAACACCGTGGAGGCCGGCATTGACGAGGGAGACACGGTCAAGACCGACGGCACCCATCTCTACGTGCTGGCCCAGGGCCAATTGCACATCCTGGCGGCAGTCGACGGCGGGGCCCAGAAACGGGGCACCCTGCGGCTACCCGGCTACCCCTCGCAGCTGCTCAAGGTGGGCAACACCCTGCTGGTCGCCGGTCAGCCCGAGGTCATGACCACCGAAACCCAGCCCGGGGTCTCCGACCGCATGTCGTCGACGCCGGTGGGGGGTGGGCCGGCATGGGATGGGCCGGTGTGGGGTGGCCTGCAGCAGGCCCTGTGGCAGGTCGACGTGAGCGACCCGACCAAGCCGGTGTTGGTGCGCCAGCTCATACTGGACGGCTCCATCATCGGCCTGCGTCTCACCGGGGAGGTGGCCAGGGTGGTGTTGCAGTCCCCCCCGCAGGATCTGGCCTTCGTGTCCCCCAATGGCCCCAGCTCCGAGGAACGGGCGCTCGAAGCCAACCGTCAGGTCATCGCCGAATCCGAGATTGACGACTGGCTGGGCGGCTACCGCTTGCTCGACGGTGAGGGCAAGGCCATCAGCGAGGGCCGCCTGGCCGAGTGCTCAGCGGTCGCTCGACCAGCGCAGTTCCACGGCTTTTCCACCACCACCGTACTGAGCATCGATCTGACCCGGGGCCTGTCCGAGCCCAACGGTGCCGCCGTGCTGGCCGACGGTCAGCAGATCTACGCCTCCGCCAAGCACCTCTACGTGGCCATCGGGGCCTGGCAGGACCCAATGATCTTCCTCGGAGACAGCATCGTGCCCAGCAATCAGGACGACGCCACCACCACCATCCACCGCTTCTCCTACGACGGCAACGCAGCGGACTACACCGCCACCGGCGAGGTCACCGGCAGCCTGTTAAACGACTTCTCCATGTCCGAACACGACGGGGTGTTGCGGGTGGCCACCACCGCGGGTACCCCGTGGGGCGCCACCGAGGAGTCTGAAAGCTTCGTCACCACCCTGGCTGCCACCGGCCAGGATCTGGCCCAGGTCGGCCGGGTGGGCGGGCTGGGCAAAGGGGAACGGATCTACGCGGTGCGCTTCATCGGCACCAACGGCTACGTGGTCACCTTCCGCCAAACCGACCCGCTCTACGTGCTTGATCTGGCCGACCCCGCCCAACCCAAGGTCACCGGTGAACTCAAGATCAACGGCTACTCCGCCTACCTGCATCCCCTTAGCGACGGGCGGTTGCTAGGGGTGGGCCAGGACGCCTCCGATCAGGGCAGGGTCACCGGCGCCCAGGTGTCCATCTTCGATGTGAGCGACCCCGCCGCCCCCACCCGCAGTTCCGTGTACACAACGGGATCGGGCCAGCTCAACGCCGAGTACGATTACAAGGCCTTCCTGTACTGGCAGCCCGAAGAGTTGGTGTTGCTGCCGGCCACCACCTACGGCGAGAACGGTAGTTTTTTCAACGGCGTCATCGGCCTCAACACCGCCGGTGGTCTCAGCGAACGAGGCCGCATCGACGGCAGCGCCGGCATCACCGGTGCACCCAACTGCGCCCCGCTCACCACCCAGGATCCCACCGCCACTGCCGGCAACGCACCGGGGTTCTCCGGGCCTCCTTGCGGCTTTGTCGATTACGGCATGCCCATCACTCGCACTGTCGTGATTGGCGACACCATCTACTCGGTGAGCGAGTTCTCCGTGATCGCCAGCGCCATCACCACCTTCGCTCTGCAGGGCAGGGTCGATCTTGTCTGAGACCGTCTGGCATCCGTGTGAAGCCGCGTCGGTGGCGCCACCACCCAACGGTGAACCACCAGTAGGGAACCGCCAGGTGCGATGATGAACGGGTATGGTCGTCGTGCTGTGGCTCGTCCTGGGGGCGGTGATTGGGGCCTTCCTCTATCACCAGATCCTTTCGCGGGCCCCCGGTCGGCCCGTGCAAACCCACCAGCAGGCGGTCTACCAACGGGCCGGTGGCTCCCACCTCCTCGATGGGCCGGGCTGGCTTTCGCTACGCGACAGCCGCAACCTGATCGGCATCTTCGATGTGAGCGACAAACGCCTCACCGTCACCGTGGATCCGACCTACGCCATCCTGGTCAGGAACGAGCCCGACCACGGCAGCAGGCCCGACCTTGATCCCGGGCTGGACGCACCCAAGGTCAGCCGACAGCGGTTCTACATCGAGATCGCCATCGTGTACCGCCCGGTCGACATGGTGGCGGTTCTGCGCCTGGGCGACGACCTCGACGAGTGGATGGCTTCCCACGTTCGTGCCGCGGTGCGCTCCCATGCCCTGACCCAACGGTGGGATCCCCAAGACGACGGGGAGCAGTACAGCGCGGTTGTGCGCCAACGCCTGGCGGAACTCCAGGAGCAGCGGGGCATTCGGTTGATCGAGGTTTACTGCGAACGGGTCGGTGTGCACACCGCCAGCGAGCTTGCCTCCCGGGCCAAGGCGAGCAGCGCCCGCAGCCTGGGCCGGGAAGGCCTGGTGCTCACCTATCTGGAGACGTTGAAGGAGATGGCCAACTCGCCTTCGACCACCATTCTGTTACCCACCGAGATGTCCGGTGACCCCGACGCGGTGCTCAAAGCGGCCAAGCACGATCGCTGACCGGTGGCCGTTCACGCACGGATCTAGGTCAGAGCCGCAGCACGGTGCCTTGACGGGCGATCTCGACAGTAAGACCGCTTCGGCCGCTTCGGCCGACGCGGCGGCGGGCACCGAGGAGAAAGGCTTCGACCTCGGCGTCGGTTCGTGCCGGATCGTGATGGAACAACAGCAGCCGAGTCACCCCTGCAGCGCAGGCCAATTCCACCGCGTATTCGTAGGCGGCATGGCCGAAGGAGCCACGGCTGGCCAACTCGCGAGCGCAGTACTGCGCATCGTGCACCAACACGTCCGCTCCCCGGGCGAGTTCCATCGCGTCGTCGTGCAAGACCCCCAGGCCATCGGATCCAGGGCCCAACTGCTGGGGGGCATGGTCAGAGAGGTAGGCGACGGTGTGGCGGCCGTCGCTGACTCGGTACCCGAATGTTCGCCCCCCCTTGTGGGGGATGGCCCGAGCCAGCACCTCGAAACCTTCGATGGGGTGGGTGCCGGTTTCCAGATCATGAAAGCTCCAGCGGCCCCGCAGATCTCGGGGGGTGATAGGGAAATGCGGCGGGGACAGCACGCGCCACAGCAGCTCCAGCGCCGGAGTGCCTTGGGCGGGTAGATATAACGTCACAACCGCGTCGGGACGGTCTCCCGCAGCGAAGAACGGCAGCCCTTGGGTGTGATCCCAGTGGAGGTGGCTCAGCAGGATGGTGCCCCGGAAGGCCGCTCCGTCGAGCAGACCAGCGATCTCACGCACCCCGGTGCCGGCGTCGATGATCAGCCGGGGCGGCCCTTCGTCATCCCCAATCGCCACACAGGACGTGTGACCGCCCACCCCGGAGAACTCCGGGCCCACCGCGGGGGTCGAGCCTCGCACGCCGCAGAGCCACAGGCGCATGGTCAGGCCTGTTCCCGGTGGTGCTCGGCGGACAATGCGGCAAGGGCGTCCCGGTCGATGGCCGAACCGGGCACCGCCGCCACCCGGCAGGTTGTCACCGCCCGCAGCGTGGAGGTGCGCGGTCCGCCCTCGATCACCGCCCGTTCACCGACGACGGCTCCCGGACCGAGCTCGACGAGCAGGTTCCCGTCGACCTCGACGGACAACACCCCGTCGAGCACGAGGTAGAGCTCGTCGCCCGCGCTGCCCTGCTCGATCAGGGTCACACCCTTCTTCAGGTGGCGGATCTCGGGTTTAGCACTGCCGTGCATGATGACGTTGGACAGTTCCCGTTCCAGCTCGCTCTCCACCGCGGTGATGAGCGCGGGCGAGTCGAGCGCGCCCCACGGGGTGTGCTTGCCGAAGGCATGTTTCCACCATTCCTTGAACTCGGTGATGCCGCTCTTGGCGCACAAGCGCCCGGTGTTGTCATAGATCCAATGACGGGGAAAAGGACTGGCCCCGGTGACCTCGAACTCGGAGGTGCCGTCGGCCCGCAGGGTCAGGCTCAGCGTGGTCCACGCGATCGGGGCTCGGTACTGCACGAACGGCGGGTGGCGCACGCTGCGGGGTGCGGGCACCCCGGTGCGCCCGCCGGCGGTCTGCGTGAAGCGGACGAAACCGTCGCCAAGGACAGGATCGGCGCGCCGGTCGGGCAGCGCGGTGGCGCCCACGAACCATGCGGTGGGTCCCATCTTCACCCGGGTCGCACCGATGTGTCCTCCTCCGCGGTAACCGAACTGGGCGATCGTGCCACGGTCATCCACTTCCATCCAGGCGGCCAGATGGTTGGCGAAGCGAAAGCGGTCCTGTACCCGCAGCGTCTCGAGCGTGTCGGTGATAGACGGTCCGAGATCCTCCGGCGGTGCCTGGTCGTAATGAAACGTGCCGAAGGAAAACGGCAACTTGGCCATGCCGGCGATGGCCTCGGAAGGGATCCACGAGACGGAGGTCACCGACTGTTCAATGCGCATGGTTGGTCCTTTCTCGGGTGCGACAAGCGCTATTCGGCTCGGAGCACGGTTGCTGCAGGGGTGTGGGCGCTGCGCCGGGCAGGGAGCCAGGCCACCATGTTGGCCAGGGTGAGGCCGCCGACGATGACCACCGCTATCCAGGGCCAAGCCGAGATGGGCGGCTGGTCGAGTGCCCGCTCCCGGGCGATGGCCCACCAGCCCACCCGGCCGAACACCAGCCCGATGACGGCGCCAAGCACCACCGCCGGGCCGACCAGCACGCTGGCTGACCAAAGCATCGACGCTCGGGCCTGGCCGGTGCTTGCTCCCAGCACCCGCAACACGGTGAGGTCATGGCGAGCCGTGCTGGCGATCAACACCAATGCATGCAGCAGTGACCCGGCCGCCAGCAGCCCGATGACGGTGGCTAGCAGCGTGGGCACAGCAGACACACGCTGCAGGTTCAGCACGTCGAGCGGGGGTACTGCGGTGGCGAAACTATTTGGAAAGGAGGTTCGAAGAGTGCTCGTCGTCTCGCTCCAGTGCGCCGGATCGATGCTCACCAGAAGGTTCTGCGCCCCGTTCTCTCCGGCAATGAGCGCCGGATCCACGACCACGCCGTTTTTCGGGTTGACGGCGGGAAACAACGCGCTCAACACGACATGGCCAACGAGGGTCAACTGTTCGGTGCGCTCACCATCGGGGCCCGGGATCGAAACCTCGACCAGGTCGCCGAGGTGCTTGTGCAGAGCCGCGGCCAGCGGAGCGGCGAGCGCGATCTCGTTCCGGCTTTCCGGCAGCCGACCCGCGGTGACCGCGGGTCGGGTCGGCTGGTGCCCGGCCGTGGGGGCGAATGCGAACAGCGGGTGCAAGCCGCCTTCGACGAGGGCGTCGGTCTCGTAAAGCTCGGACGCGGCCGTGATGTTGGGGACCTCCTCCAGCCGCGCCGCGCCGTCTTCGGCTTGTTGAGCCGACCCGAAGTTGCCGAGCAACGCATCCCCCACGAAGCCGTACCGCGCCGGATGGTCGAGCAGGGAGCCAAGCGAACCCACCAGAACGGCGGCGGCAACGACCGCGGCGGCGGCAACGGCGCAGCCACCGACCGCAGTTCGTCGGGGGCTGTGAAACTCTCCTATGCGGACCGGCCGGAGATAGGAGACCCCGGCCCGGGCTGGGGCGGACATGGACGCAACGAGGACGCCGAACCACATCGATCTCGGTGCCCTCGCACGAACCCGCGGTGGCCGGCAAACGAAAAGGGCGACCGCCAGGAGCCACAGCACCACCGCCAGGCCACCGATCGGCAGTGTCAACCAGTCCGCCCGCACGCCCGGCTGTATCTCCGCCTTTCGGGCGGTGCCGATGGGGCCGATGGGAGACGCGAAAAACGCAGCCGTCACACAGCCCAAACCGGCGATCCCCGCGAGGGGGGCGATGCGAAACAGCGAGATTCGGCGCATGTCCGATGCCCGCAGGCCATGGGCGGACAGCGGCGCGCGGATGGCGAGCTCACGGCGCAGCTGGCGGGCCAGGGACTGGCCGCCGAAGATGAGCGCGGCGAGCGCCGAGATCACCGCGAAGGTCCTTATACCATTCACCTGCAGGTGAATGGAGCGGTCGATGGCGTTGAGGCGGTCCTCCAAATCATCGGCCGGGGCACCCCAATCTCCTCTGACCTGATTCAGGCGCTCCAGGGCTAACGTCTCGAGGTCGATGGTGGGGTCGGTCGGAACGATGACCAAGCCGGTGCCGTAGGTGGCGACGTCATCGTCGAA
>JANPEN010000228.1:0-12746 GCA_031422955.1 Acidimicrobiia bacterium | reverse complement strand
GACCTGGCCGTCGCGGAGCTGGACCAGCTGCGTCGCGACTTTCTCCGCAAGGCGGTGCTGGCTGCCACCGATCGCGCTTGGCGCGCATTGGCGGCAGAGGGCTACCACGCCGACCAACTGGTGGTACTGACCCTGGGCGATGTTGCTGCCGCTCCTGAGGTGCAGCGCCTCCGCCACCGACGGGCCAAGCTGGGACTCCCCGCCAATGACAGTGACGCGCTGATAGTCGACCCCGACACCGGTGCCGGCGTCGACGCTGCCTCGTTGGACAGGCATCTGCGCAGGGCGCGGCTCACTCGAGTCAGCGTGGAGGCCAACGGGGAGATCTGTCGTGGTCTCCTTCGGGAGCGCTACCATGAGACCCACGTCACCATCAGCCGGCCCGATGCTTGCCATCCGCCGATCGCTTCGCCGGCGTCTACGACGGGGAGGGCCGCGGGGCTCGGTAGCGCCCGGTAGGTCGTTGGTTTAGTCCCAATGCCATTAAGTTAGAGTGTCATCAACGTAGTTCGGAGCGGCGAAGCGGTGTCACAGCACCGACCCGTCTGCCGGTTCGAGCCCTAACTTCAGGGTATTGGGTTTAGTCCAGGGTCCGACAGGCGCTGCGTACGAAGCGCTCGACGGCGCCAGCCACGGGCGGTTGGACGGTCTCGGGACCCGAAACTACTTGCCAGCCGCGAAAAAGGGCCAATGACGCACGTGAATCATCGATGTAAGTGGACGCGGAAAAGCGTAAATGTGGCGCTCAATTCGTCGGGATCGAGATAGGGTAGCCAATCACCTTCCTGTTTCCACGCCACATACAGCCCCTCACCCACGAGTTGGTCGACGCGTTCCGTGTCGTGGTCGTGAACGGCCCGCGGCAGGCGGGGAAGTCGACGCTGCTCCGACTGGTCGCAGAGAACTCGGCGGCGACGATGGTGAGCCTGGACGATCGGGACCAGCTGCGCGCGGCGCGGACAGACCCTGGGGGATTCGTCGAGGGGTACGGCCGGCCGCTGTTCATCGATGAGGTGCAACGCGGCGGCGATCCGTTGGTGCTGGCAATCAAGGCTGAAGTCGACCGCCACTCCACTACGCCTGGACAGTTCGTGCTGGCGGGTTCATCGCGGTTCCTGACCGTACCGACTCTGTCGGAGTCCTTGGCGGGTCGGGCTGCGATCGTGGATCTGTGGCCGCTGTCCCAGGGTGAGTTGGAAGGAGTCCGGGAAGCCTTCGTGGATCGGCTCTTCGGGGACACCGCGGGGGTGAGGGCGATCGAGTCGGCGCCGCTGAGGCGGCCCGAGCTACTTGAGCGCGTGGTGCGTGGAGGGTTCCCCGAGGTTCACCGGCTCGGCTCGGCATCGCTTCGCGCCGTGTGGTTCGAGAACTACCGGCGCCAGTTGATCGAACGCGACCTGACCCAGCTGCGGCGGATCCGCCAGGGCATGGATCTGCCTCGTCTGCTGCGGGCGCTTGCGGCGCGAACGGCGCAGGAACTCAACTTCGCTTCGATCTCGCGTGATCTTGGTTTCAGCAAGGACGCCGCTAGGGATTACCTGGCACTTCTCGAAACCATCTACGTGCACCGCCTTCTGCCGGCGTGGTCGACGAACCTGAACGCCAGGGTGAAGCGACATTCCAAGGTGCACCTGGTGGACTCCGGGCTGGCCGCTGACCTGTTGGGACAATCCGTGGAAGCGCTCAGCCTTCCCACGAGCGCCGTCGCGGGACCCCTGCTGGAGACCTTCGTTGTCGGTGAACTGACCAGACAGCGGACGTGGGCGGACGTGCGAGCCGAGCTGTTCCACTTTAGGGACCACGACCGTCGCGAGATCGACGTTATCCTGGAGGCGGCCGACGGGCGGATAGCCGCAGTCGAGGTCAAAGCTGCACGCGACGTGGACGAGGGCGACTTCCGTTGGCTGCGCTATCTGCGCGACCGCTCTGGCGATTCCTTCACGAACGGGGTGCTCCTTCACATCGGTGAGCGGCCACTTTCCTTCGGAGACCGACTCACCGCCCTGCCCATCTCCGCTCTCTGGGCGCCGTAAGAGGAACAAACAAACCGAACGCGGTGCTAGGCCGGTTCGGCTAACTCGGCGAGGATGGATTCGGTGTGCTGGCCCAGTAAGGGCGCCGCTGAGGATGCGGCGACCGGGGTCTCGGAGAACTTCCAGACGGGGGCCACCCCTCGCATCGAGCTCCCATCGGCCAGGGCAACGTCGCACAGCGCCTCGATGGCGATGGTCTGAGGATGGACCACGATCTGGGGATAGTCGGTGAAGGGGACGGCGTCGCCACCTCGCTCGTGGAACAGATCGACTATTTCCTCGGTGCGCAGTTCGGCGAAGCCCTGCTCCCAGGTGGCCTTGGCTTCCACCGCGTAGCGACCCAGCGGGGCGGCCTGGCGCCCGTACCCTTCGAAGTGAGGGTCGGAGATGTGCTCGACCAATCCGAGGCTGATCATGAGCTGGTCGAAGTCTTCACTGTTGCCTCGACGTAGCCCGAAGAACACATGACCGTCGGCCGTGCGGTACCCGGTTTCGGGCGGATTCGTGTAGTGGTCCAGGTGGAACCCCCACCAGTCGTCGGGGTTGGAACGGGCCGTCCACATGATGCCTCGCAAATGGAGCAACGTGCCCAACATGCTCACCGCCACCCGCTGGCCCCGGCCCAACCCGCCAACGTCCCGAGCGAACAGCGCGGCGAGGGCTGCCTGGCTGGCGAATACGCCGGTGTTGAGCCCGGCGACGTCGGTGCCGAGTCGAACCGGCGCTTCTCCGATGCTCCCAAGCGAAGACAGGTACTCCGCCATGGCCTGCACGGGCAGTTCGGCCCCCGGTTGGGCCGCCAGCGGGCCTTCCTCACCCCAGGCCGACACGGCCACGTACACGAGAGCCGGGTTGGAGGCGGACACGACGTCGTAACCCAGACCGAGTTGCTCGGCCCGCCCGGGGCCGAGGTCCTCGATGACGACATCGGCGCGGTCTAACAACTGGCGCACTACGGCCACGCCCTCGGCTCGGTCGAGGTCCACCACGATGCTGGCCTTGCCCCGGTTGAGCGCGGCGAACACCGCGGCATCGGGCCCCACCAAGGGCGGCCCGTAGCCCCGGGCCGGATCGCCGGTGGGGGGCTCGACCTTGATCACCCTGGCCCCGAGATCGGCCAGGC
This sequence comes from Acidimicrobiia bacterium, assembly GCA_031422955.1. Taxonomy (GTDB): domain Bacteria; phylum Actinomycetota; class Acidimicrobiia; order Acidimicrobiales; family CAIXPF01; genus CAIXPF01. The sequence goes on along the minus strand of JANPEN010000228.1, from coordinate 9,590 downwards.
GGCTGGCCCCGAAAGGGCCGGCCATCCCGTAGGACAAATCGACAACGGTCATCCCGGCGAGGGGCGGGGCGTGGGGGTCGAGCTCAGTCACTGGTCATCTCCGCCACGATGTCGTTGGTGTGCTCGCCGGCCAGACCCCCCGCTACCACCGGTGCGGCGGGGGTGTGCGAGAACCGCCACGGCGCACCTTCCACCGCGATGGTCCCGAAATGGGCGGTGTCGAGGTCGGTGATGAAGCCGTTGGCCAACACCTGCGGATGATGGCGCAACTCGTCGAAGTCGCTCGGCCGGGCATGGGGAACGTGGGCTCGTTGGAGACACAACGCCCACCATGAACGAGGTTTGGTGGCCAGGTGCGCCTCGAGGCGGGCTACTAGATCCTCTCGGTGGGCCACCCGGCCTCGATTGGTTCGATACTGCTCGTTGGCACCGAGCTCCTCCAGCCCGATGGCCGTGCAGAAGCGGAGCCATTGATCGTCGGTCTCGACACCTATCGCCAGCCACGTTGTGTCGAGACAGCGAAAGGCCTGGTGCGGGACGGTCGTGGCGCAGGCCGAACCCATCGGTATGGGCGGTGAAGCATCGGGGCTGGCGAAGTACTCCGCCAAGCGGGAGGTCTGCAAGGACAAGGCGGCGGCCAGCATCTCGATCTCGATGTGTTGACCCCTTCCGCTGCGGGCGCGAGCCAGTAAGGCGGCCAGCACCGCCTCCACAATCATGGAGCTGGTGGTCAGGTCCAGATGGGCGTAGTGACGGAACATCTCTCCAGAGCTGCCGGGCGCTCCGGTGATGGATGACCAGCCGCAAAAGGCCTGCAGCAGCGGATCTACTCCGGCCTCGGTGGCCATGGGCCCCACCCGCCCGTAGGCTGATGCGGAAACGTAGATGATGCCGGGCTGGGCCCGTGCTACCTCGTCGTAACCCAACCCAAGTTTCTCCACTGCCCCCGGTCGCATGTTCTGCACGAACACGTCACAGTGCTCGATGATCTTGAAAGCCTTCGCCCGATCGGCGTCTTGTTTCAGATCGAGGACGATGTTGCGCTTGTTGTAGTTGGCGCTGATGTAGAGCACCCCGGTGCCGTTGATCTCGGGGGGAATGTGATGGGCCAGCTCCGGTTTGGGTCCCTCCACGTGGATGACCTCGGCGCCCAGTTGACCCAGCAGTTTGGAGGCCCACGGGCCTACCGCAGCCAAGGTCAGATCGAACACACGGATACCGTCGAGCACTCGGGGCATGCCCAATCCTAACCAGTGGTGGTCAGATGATGTGGTGCTCGCGAACCAGCACGAAGGGTAGGTCGGGGTTTAGGAAGTTGGGCTCGTCGGCTCGGGTAGCGGCCAGCTCGGGTGAGGTGGCGTTGGCCCGAACCTGTTCAATGGACTCGAACCAGGTCATGGGCAGGCCCATCACCTCGTAGTCGACCGGACCCGGTCGGGCATGGTTCTGCACGTAACGAGCCAACCCTGGCAGCTTCGAGGCGACGGCGGCGTGGTTCGTACGCCAGTACTGCTGGGCGGCGGTCCGGTCGAGATCGTGGCGGGGCCGGATCCAGGTGATCAGCTTGATCCCGCCGCCAAGCGGGATGGCCCCGTTTCGGATCACCACCTCCTCGGCCACGATGGTGGTGCGCTGGTCCGGGTCCATGAACTCGAGCTCGTCGGCGAGCAGGTTGGCCAGCGCTTCGGTGCCTCTGTGGGCTTTCATGGCGTCCCGGTTGTCCCACCAGGTTTCGGCCACACCATCGGCGAAGGGCTGCCGGCCCCGGCCGTATTGGCTTTCCAGCACATGATTTTGGACGTACTTCCGCAGCCCCGGTAGCTGCAGGACCACCTTTGGGTGTTGCTCGCGCCAGTAACGCTGGAACTCCTCGACCGACATGCCCGGTTTACGCTGGAACCAGCTCAGTGCCTTGATCATGGCGCGCACGGTAGTTGGCCGGCTGGCCGTTCGTGGTCCTTTCCGCATTCGTGGGGCCCGGGAGGTTGGGTTGGTCGGTCGGCTGGTCTCGGCGAACGCCGGGTGAGTGAGTGGATAGGCTCCGCTCATGTCCCGCCGTGATTTGGTTCGCATGACCCCTGACGAAGTCGACGCCTACCTGGCCGAGCCACGCTTGTGTCGAATCGGCACCATCGGGCCGGGAGGCACAATCCACCTGGTAGCGATGAACTATGGCTTCGTGGATGGGGTTCCCAGCTTCTGGAGCTATCGCAAGGCGCAGAAAGTGCTCAACATCCAGCGCGACCCAGCGGTGGGCATGATCGTGGACACCGGTGTTGCCTACGCCACGCTGAAGGGCGTCCATCTCATGGGTCGGGCCGAGATCATTGACGACCCTGCCGTGGTGGCCGAGCTGGGAAGGTCGATGTTGGAGCGCTACGGCGCGAGCAACGAGAAGGCGGCCCTTTCGAGCGCACCCAAGCGGGTGGTGGTGAAGGTGCATGCCGACAAGGTGATCAGCTGGGATCACGCCAAGCTGGGCGGTGGCTATTGAGGCCAGCGCGGCGACCCTGGATGCGATGGCCTACCGGGTCACGCCTTGGCCGCACGCCCGCCCAAACTCGGGCTAAGGTCCGCCGCGGACTGGGCAGGTGCTCACAGGGGGTAGGTCGTGGATTTTCATCTCATTCAGGCTGGTGCGGTTGGGCGCCGCGAGGAGTTGTTGGAGGGCATGGCCGGCCAGCGTAAGGACTTGTTCCAGCGCTATCTCGATGACGTGCGTTGCTATGTTCGCCTAGCCGACGAGCTCGGTTTCGCCGGGTACGGCCACAACGAGCACCATCTGCAGATCGAGGGGTTCGAGGCCACCAACCACCCCGGTATGTTCAGCCAGTTCATCGGCAACAACTCCAGCCGCCTGCGGGTCAACACCTTGGGCTATGTGGCGCCCACCCACAACCCGGTGCGAGCGGCCGAGGAAATCGCCATGCTCGACCACATGCTACAGGGGCGGCTGTCGGTGGGGTTCGTACGGGGCTATCAGGCTCGTTGGTTCACCACCTACGCAGCTGTGGCTGGGGCCAGGGCGACCACGCCCGATCTGGCCAAACGTAAAGACGAACAAGATGTCATCAACCGGCGCATTTTTGAAGAGTCGGTGCGCATCGTGAAGCGGGCGTGGACCCAGCCGACGTTCTCCTATGAGGGAGAGTTCTGGACATTTCCGCCGAAAGACCTCTACCAACTGCATCCCGCTTACCTCGAATGCGGAGCCGGGGTGGAAAGCGACGGCCTCGTCACCGAGGTGGGCATCGCCCCGCGACCCTTTCAGGACCCTCACCCTCGCCTGTACGGTGCTTTCGCCCACAGTCTGCGCACCGTGAAGTTCTGGGCTCGTGAAGGGGGCAAGCCGATTGTGCTGGCCAACGACATGGACTTCGCGGACATGTTGTGGACCGCCTACGCCGAGGAAGCGGACCGGGCGGGCCATGCCGTTCCTCGCGAGGAGATAGCGGCGTGGGGCGGTCTGCTGGCCATCTCCGAGGACCGGGCCGCCCTTGATCGCCAGGTTGCGGACCACTGGTGGTACTACGACTACTGGTTCGGGCCGTTCAGCCAGCGTCGGCCCATGGCCATCATGGGCACGCCCGACGAGATCACCCGCATCATCGAAGACGCCCACCAGCGCCTCGGTTTCAACGAAGTCCATCTCCTGTTCGGTCAGGGCTACCAGGAACGCCACGTCGTGGAGGAAAACCTGCGGCTCTTCGCCGAAAAGGTCATGCCCCGCTTCGCCTGAGCGGGTCGGCCGGGATCACCACCACGGCGGTACCGGTCACCGCTCGGACGCCGTCGTGGCGATCGAGCCACACTTCGCAGTGGGCCAGTCGAGTGCCCGCGTCGGTGGCCGGGTCGGGGTCGATGGCGGGGTCGATGGCGGGGTCGATGGCTGTGATGACCCCTCCCGCGGTGACGCCGTCTCCTTCCTGAACGACGGCGACGAATCGAGCGGTCAGTCGGCGAAGGGCGGTTGGTCCGGCCCAGGCGGCAAGCATGTTGGCCACGTAGGCGAGGTTGAGTGGTCCTTGGTTGACGACTCGATGGCCGAACCCGGCTGCCTCGGCGGCGTCGCGGTCCCAATGAATGGGGTTCGGGTCCCGGCAGATGGCCGACGTCACCCGCATGGCGTCGGGGGACACGGCGGCGATGCTCCATTCGGGCAGGGCGGCGCCGACAGAAAGGCTTTCGGGGTTCACGGCTGTCTCCTGCTGATTCGCCATTCGTTGGTGATGGAGGCGACAGGGACGCCGGCGGCATCGTCAATGTTCACCATGAAGAAGAGATGGTCGGCGATGCGGTCGCCTCTGCGTTTTCGTTCCACGCCGGTGATGGCGCCGGCCATGCGGTAGAGCACGCCCTCGTGGAGGGGTCGGTGCAGCTCCCAGTCGTAGGCGACGACGACTACGGCGTCGCTGGGCCGGAAAGCGAAAAGGTCCAAGATGTCGGCGACACCGATGCCAGCTCCGGCCAGGGAGGTGTGGAACACGTGCACCGGGTGGGCGAGTCCTTCGGGCATGGGCGCGGCACCGGTGGCCTCGGTCAGCAGCCGGTTCTCCCATGCCTCAATACGGTAGGTGCCGCCAGGGAAGCGATGCCCGACCAGCGCGTCCAGGGCAGCGTCAGACAGCAACGACACGTCGTTCACAGGTAGTTCCTCACGCGGTGGCAGGCAGAACAGTGATAGGCCGAATAGTGGCAGGCAGAACCACAGCAGTGTGCCAGAAACCCGGGATCGAGGTGGGGGAAGCCGCTCCTTGAAGCCGGTTCGGGAACCTACATACCTAACCGTATTGAAAAGGTCACCGTTTCCGACCCGCAGGCGGGTTCTCAGCGTATTGGAAAGGGTTGAAATGCATGGAATGCCGTGAACCGGGGCGGTTTTCTGTCACGCTGACCTGGAGGAGGGCCCAATAGTTCAACATTCCGTGTGGCAATGCCTACTCTCCGTATAGATTCTGGCGGCATACCGTTAGGTACGTGTCGGAAAACCGCCCAAGCCTCATTTCGGATCCTCGGGGGGGTGTGGACTGGGGCGTTTGGATCGGGTGGGTGAGATCTAACTCAGGGGCGGACTTCGTAGTAGAGGTTGGCGGGGTCGTCGAGATCGTGGACGGTGAAGCTGGTGAAGCCGGCGTCGCGGGTCATGGCCTCGCACAGGTCGCGGTGCAGCCCCAGGGTGCCCAGCCCCGCTCCGCCCGGTTCGCTCAGGGCCGAGCTCATACAGGAGGCAACGGAGCTGGAGTACATCATGGCGGCTAGGGGGTTGCGGAGGTTCGCCTCAAAGCTGGCATGGCCCTTGATCTCCTTGATCAGCCAAGTGCCGTCGGAACGGATAGCTCGGCGGATGGCGGCCATGGTGCCCGCCGGGTTGGTCATGTCGTGGAGGCAGTCGAAGGTGAGCACGAAATCGAAGGTAGCCTCGACCGGCAGGGCTTCGCCCCGAGCTCGATGAAGCTGCACATTGGTGAGCCCGAGCTGCGCCACCCGGGCCTCGGCCCGGTCGATGGCATGGTTGGAAAGGTCATAGCCGTGAAACACCGAAGCGGGGAAGGCGGCCGCGTTGGTGGTGAGGGCAACGCCGGCGCCGCAGCCCACGTCGGCGGCCACGGCACCGGCCAGCAGCTTGTCGACCACACCGTCGAGGGCCGGCAGGATCTTGGGTATCAGCGCCAGGCGTGACCACGGTCCCAGCGTGCGTTCGGTGGAATGGGCGGCGGAGGGTCCGAGGTCGTCGTAGCTGAGCCCGAGGCCGGTGCGGAAGGCGTCGCAGAGCTTGTCGACGTAGTCCGGCGGGGGATTACGGGCGAAGGTGCCACAAGCGAAGCGGAGCGAGCCATCCTCGTCCGCCAGTACCTCGACGCCCTCAACGGTCAGCTCGAAGAGCTCGCCGTCGGTGCTGGCCAGCAGCCCGGCGGCGGCCTGGGAGCGTAACCACTCCAGCAGCCAGCGCGGGTGTAACCCGGTGCGTTCAGCCAAGTCGGCCGCGCTCACCACGCCCGCCCCCGCCATGGCCTTGTAGAGGCCGAGGCGATCCCCGAGCTGGATCATGAGCGACACCATCTCGCCCTCTTTGTATTTCCACACCTTGAGCGCGAAGCGAGCGAGCTGTTTGGGGTCGGCCACGGCCGTTTGTTCTGCGCTCACGTTGACGTCCTCCTCAGCGAGACAGCGATGACGCTACTTCGAGTCCGCCACCGCCGGGCGACGACTGACCACCGCGGCAACGGCGCCGAGTACCACCAAACCACCGAGCATCTGCTGCAGGGTCAGGCGTTCGCCGTTGATGGGCCATGCCGCCACCACCGCCACCACCGTCATGCCCAGCATGTACAGCGATGAGCGGGAGGCGGGCACGAACTTGTGGACCCAGCTCATCAGCGTGTGGCTGAAGATGCCGACCATGCCGGCGGTGTAACCGAGGTAAATCCAGTCGGCACCGTTGAGGAGTCGAAAATCGCTCGGTTCGGTGAAGACCAGGGCGAAGGGGGTGACGGCCAGGGCCGAAAACAACGTCGAGCCCGACATCCACTCCAGCGGGTGCACGTTGGCGCTGGTGCGCACGATCCGGTTTCGCAGGTAGTAGCCGGTGAAGCTGAGCTGGGCCACCACCCCGGCGATGAGGCCGATGGCGTCCAACCTCACGTCGGGACTGTTGCCGAGCACGACGATGGCCACCCCGGCGATGCCAACTACCGTCCAAGCCACATGCCACCGCGTTGGCCGCTCGCCCAGCCAGGGCCCGGCCACCACGAGCACGATCCCCGGTTGGAGGGCCATCAGCATGGACAACACCGCCACCGAGGAATGTTGGAGAGCGAGGAAGACGAAGACCATGTTCATCCCGAACAGGGCGCCGGCCAGCCAGGTGTGGCGCAGGGTCTCCCTGGTCACCCGATGGCCGGTGGCGTAGGTCAGGGCGAACAGGATCGGCACCGACGCCCAGAACCGCACCGATGCGATAACCAGGGGCGGGGCGGTGATGAGCTTGGAGATGGGCGGGCCGAGGCCCCAGATCAGGATGATGCCGGCCAGGGTCACCCCAGGAAGCCGGGAGTCCACCTCGGCGCGTTGGGTGGACGGTGCAAGACTCGACATGGCCACCAGTCTCGCGGGCGGGAGGAGAGGACACGTAAACCCGGTCACTCGTTTCGGCAGGTGAGAACCGCAGGCGGTGCCGACGGGCATTTATGGTTGGGCTGGTGAGCTGCGCAACAGGGGGTTCACAGAAGCGACGCATGGCGGAAACGAGGGCTGGGTACCGTCCCTCCCGGGATCCACCATCCCGGGATCCACGCCACGGGCGCCGTGGTCATCCGATAGCGCCCGTCTGATCTGTGCGAGCAACGGTGCGGAGTTGACTGATGCCATTCCGGGTCCTTACTGCCGAACTCTCCCATGAGAGCAACACCTTCAGTCGCCGTGGCACCGACGCGCAGGCGTTCAAGGACCGCTATTTTCTCATCGGAGACGACGCCATCGCGGCGCGAGGCGAGGCCAATACCGAACTTGGCGGATTCGTCGATGCCGGCAGAGCGCATGGATGGGAGATCGAACATGTGCTCAGCGCGGCGGCGGGGCCGAGCGGCAAGGTAGAGCGTGCCGCCTTCGAGTGGCTGTGTGGTCCGATCGTCACCGCCGCAGAGTTTGGTCGGTTCGACGGCATCCTTCTCGGCTTGCACGGCGCCATGGTCCTGGATTTCTGCGAAGACGGCGAGGGAGAACTTCTGCGCCGGATTCGTGAGTCCGCTGGGCAAATCCCGATTGCCATCACCCTCGACCCCCATGCGAATGTCAGTCCCCAGATGTGCTCCCTCGCCGAAATTATAGTTTCATTCCGGACGTACCCTCATCTCGACATGCGCGAAACTGGCCTCCGGGCCGGGATGATCCTGCAGCGGGCGATGACCGGGGAGATCAGGCCACGCACCATCCGGGTGAGCCGCCCCATGCTCGAGGAAACGAACGGCGGGCGTACCGACGTGGGTCCGATGATCGAGCGCCTGGCGGCGGCCAAGGTCTACGAGGGACAAGCCGACGTGTTCGCCGTCAGTATCAACGCCGGCTTTGCCAGCACCGATGTCGCCGATATCGGACCGACCGTTCTCGTCACCGGCCAAGGCAATTTCAACCAGCATGTCGCCTTCGCCGAGGAGCTAGCCGACGACGTTTGGGCGCGGCGCCATGAGGCGCTGAATGACTATCTCACGGTAGAGGCCGCAGCCGCCGTCGCCGCCGATTTCGATCCTGGCAATGGGCCGCTGGTGATCGCTGACTACGCCGACAACCCTGGCGCGGGCGGTTACGGTGACGCCACCGCGCTCCTCGGCGCACTCCTTCAGGCTGGCGTAAGCGACGCCTGCTTTGGGCCGATGGTGGATGGCGAGGCAGTCCGCGCCCTTCAAGGAGCCGAGGTGGGCGAACAGGTTAGCCTTTGGGTCGGTGGCAAGACCGACGCCGCCTTTGGCGGTGGTCCCTTGAGGCTCGAAGGTGAATTGGTCTCGATCAGCGAAGGCCACTTCGTGGGGGATGGACCCATTCTTGGCGGGCAGCGTCGGTCATATGGTCCAAGCGCCGTCTTGAGGGTTGACGGTATTGAGATCCTGATTGTCACGATTCCCCAGCAGATGCTTGACCTGCAACAGTTCAAAGCCTTCGGTATCGAGCCCGAACGCAAACGCGTGATTGCGCTCAAGTCAATGCAGCATTTTCGGGCTGCTTTTGAACCCATCGCCGGGCTGGTGGTCATCTGCGATAGCGGCGCCCTTTGTACCGTGCAGTACGAACGCTTGCCCTACCGGAACGTGCCTCGGCCGATTTTTCCGCTGGACCAGCATGCAGGCACTCAGCACCGACTAAACGACGCTCGCCACGCCTGAACCCTCCTGTCAGCGGAGGGTCGGTCAGCCTTTGACGTAGGAGCGGATTTGGACGATTTGTTCGCCCTTGATGCGGAAGATGTCGACGCCACTGATGTGTCCGCTGGCCCAGCGGTAGGTGTTAAGTTGGATGACGCGGTCACCGGTGGCAATGGTTTCCTCGACCTCGAAGAGGGCGTTGGGGTCGGCGAGGATCGGTCCGATCACCGCAGCTACGGCGGCTTTGCCTTGGTAGCGGCGGCCGTCGGGTGGGGGTTCCGTGGATTCGAACACGATGTCCTCGGCAAGGGTGGCGAGCACGGCGTCGAGGTCGTGATTTTCGCAGGCCTGGTTGAACCGTTCGATGGGGGTCATGTCTCGATGATGACGGGCCGGATCGCAGCGCGATTGCAGGCCGGTAGCGGGGCGGTTGCGTAAGGTTCGCAGCCGTGTGGTTCCGTGTGCTCGGTCCGGTGGAGGTGGTTGACGGCGACGGCCGGCCGGTTGTCGTGCCGAGCCCGACGCAGCGCAGCGTTTTGGCGATGCTGCTCGCCCATCGTGGCCAGGTCGTGTCGGCCGGGTCGTTGTTGGATGCGATCTGGGGTGACGAACCCCCGCCGTCGGCGTCAGGAGCGTTGCGCACGTACGTGTCGAGGTTGCGTGGGGTGCTGGGTCCCGGGGTCGTGACGTGTGGGGATGGCTGGCGCCTCGATGTGGACGCTTCGGCCGTCGACG
>JANPEN010000227.1:0-6318 GCA_031422955.1 Acidimicrobiia bacterium | reverse complement strand
CCTCGAGCTCGCGACCGAACCCGGCCGACGCGCCGACCACCAAAACGGCCACGATCACCCAGGCCGTGATAACGGCCCATGGGCGGCGCGCCGCGAACCGGCCCAATCGGTACAAAGCTTGAGACATTGAACGTTCCTCCTCGAGGCGGCGATCCCCGATGAATCGACCGGGTGGAGACCGCCACCGACCAACGTCGGGGCGAAGTCTCGAATGCATCCTGACGAGTTGTGTCGGCAGCAACATCGACCGATTGGTCCGAAGTCGGCTGGCCGTTCAGCCGAGGCGGGGACCGTACTTTCGGCCGATCTGTCGCCCCCTAACGTTCTCTATGCTGGGGCTGTGGTGCGCGACGCGGTTCGGCAGATGTGGGCAGAGCCCCGCGTATCGAATCCACCCAGGCGGGTGTGGCGCGACTGGATGCTGCTGGGCCTGCTGGTACCGGCGGCGGTTCTCGAAGCGATCCTCCGCGAGGATCTGGGGTGGCGACCAGTCGCCCTCGTCCTTGGTGTTGCGCCGGTTTTCACGCTGTTGTGGCGCCGCACGCACCCGCTCGTCGTGGTCGCGGTCGTCTTCGGCGCCCACGCTGCTAGCGAGGCAGTGACGATCTTCGGGGCCGACCACTCCGCGATGCTGTACGCCACCGCATGGCTGATCCTGCTGCCGTATTCGCTGTTTCGTTGGGGCTCCGGTCGTGAAGGCGCCATCGGACTGGGGATCATGCTGCTCGGTCACATTCCCAACGGGTCTGGTGCCGTCAACAACCTCGGCGAGGCGGCCGCCGCGTCCGTCTTCCTGCTGTTCCCGGCCGCACTCGGCGCGGCGATGCGTTACCGGACCAGCTCCCGGCTCCGCGAGAGGGACCAGGCCAAGCTGCTCGAGCGCGAACAATTGGCCCGAGAGCTGCACGACACCGTCGCCCACCATGTCTCCGCCATCATCATTCAGGCGCAGGCCGGGCGAACCGTTGCCGCCACCGACCCCAACGTTGCGGTGCAGGTGCTCGAGGTCATTGAGGCAGAGGCATCGCGGGCACTGGCGGAGATGCGCATCATGGTAAGCGCCCTGCGCCAAGGAGAAGATCCCAACCTTGCCCCGCCCCGCAGCGTGGCGGACATCGGGCTACTCGCCCGCAACGCCGGCGAGTCCCCCCACGTTGACGTTCAGCTGTCGGGGGGACTCGATGATCTCAGGCCATCGGTGGGGGCCGCCATCTACCGCCTCGCCCAGGAGTCGATCACGAACGCGGTTCGCCACGCCCGCCACGCAACCCGAATCGATGTGTCCGTCGCCGGGGAGGACAGCTGCGTTCGTCTGACCGTCCGCGACGACGGTGACCCTAGCCCGTCCAGCGCCAGCTCCTCGGGCGGCTACGGGCTCGTGGGCATGGCCGAACGAGCCAAGCTCCTCGGCGGCACCCTCGAGGCCGGACCGCGACCGGACCGTGGATGGATCATCACTGCCGTTCTGCCCCGAGACGGCGCCCCGAGATGACCATCCGCGTGATCATCGCTGATGATCAGCATCTGGTCCGCGCCGGGCTGAGGATGATCCTTGACGCCCAACCCGATATCGAGGTTATCGGGGAGGCCGCCAACGGACGCGATGCGGTGGCGCTGGCCCGCGAACTGCGCCCGGACGTGTGCCTTTTCGACATCCGCATGCCGGACATGGATGGCATCGAGGCCACTCGACACCTCGCCGGACCCGACGTCGATGATCCCGTCGCCATCGTCATCATCACCACCTTCGACCTCGACGAGTACGTGCACGGCGCCCTCAAGGCAGGCGCCCGCGGCTTCCTGCTCAAAGACGCCGGCCCCGCGCTTCTGGTGCAGGCCGTGCATGCCGCCGCCAACGGTGACGCACTGATCGCCCCGAGCGTGACCGTTCGGCTCCTGGCCACGTTCGCCGATAAGCGCACGAGGACACCACCGGCTCAGCCCATCGATCCGCTGACCGACCGCGAGGAGGAGGTCCTGCTTACCGTGGCCAAGGGTCGGACCAACGCGGAGATCGCGTCCGAGCTGCACATCAGCCTCAGCACGGCCAAGACCCATCTTGCCAGTCTGATGGCTAAACTCGGCGCCCGAAACCGCGTCGAGATCGCCATGTGGGCCTATGAGACGGGCCGTGTGAAGAGCTGATCGTCCGCACTCAGGTCACGTTGACGGCGTGGACACCGGGAAGGGTTTGCAGCGCGGTGCGGAGCCTTGTTCGGGTGGTTCGGTGGGTGATCTCGTAGTGCTGCACCCCTCGGCCGTCTTCGGCGATGGAGGATGACGAGCTTTCGATGTCTGCCCCGAGTTCGCTGAGGGTCACCACCACCCGGGCGATGGCCCCCGGGGTGTTCTCGCAGAGCAGGTGGACGGTGGAGACCCGCACGCCCAGTGCCACCCACAGCATGCGAACCTGGCGGCTGGGGCTGTGGGCAACGGTGTTGAGGGCGGCGGGGCAAGTGGCTCGGTGGGCGACCACCCCGCGGCTGCGGGAGCTCACCCCGATGATGGGGGCAGGGGAAACCGGTTGGCAGCAACCGGCCATCGCCACGTCGACGCCCTCGAGCCCGGGGGCGACCACCATTGCCGCCGGTGCTCCTGTCCCTGTCCCTGTCCCTGTCCCGGGCGCGTTAACTCTTGTTGGCGGAGTTGGCGTTTGTTGGAGTGGTTCGCCGGTGGGTTTGGTCCCGCCCCGCAGATGGGTTTGTAGCGCCCGGTCGAGCCGGGGGAGGTCGGTAAGGCCGGAGCCGACGTGGTCGGCCAGGCTCTCCCAGTTGTTGACCCCGCCTGCTTGGAGCAGCGCCGGGCCGGCCTTGTCATGGGTGGTGTGGTAGCGGGTGATCAAGGCTGCCAGCAGTGCTTCGCCGTTGCTGCGGGTGCTGGCCCGCCGTACCCGGCTGTGCCATTGCCGAATGCGGTCTTTGGCCCGCCCGGTGACGGTGTAGGCCAACCAGTCCAACGACGGGCCTGTCGTGCGGGCGGTGACGATCTGCACCTGATCACCGGTTTGGAGCTTGGCCCCTAACGGCACGAGCTTGCCGTTCACCTTGGCCCCCGAGCAGCGGTGGCCCACCGTGGTGTGAATGGCATAGGCGAAATCGATCACCCCGGCACCGGTGGGCAGGGTGATGACCTCCCCGTTGGGGGTGAGCACCCAGATCTCTTCCGCGCCGAGCTCGTTTTGGACCTCGCTGAGGTAGTCGCTGTCGTCGGAGGCGTCATGCCATTCCAACAGCCGTTGCAACCACTGAGGTTCGACGCCGTCGACCGCGGTCTTGTAGGCGTGGTGGGAAGCGTTGCCCCACTCCGCTTGGCGATGCATGTCCTGGGTGCGGATCTGCACCTCCAGCAGGCGGCCAGCGATGTGCACGGTGGTGTGCAGCGATTGGTAGGCGTTGAACTTGGGTTGGGCGATGTAGTCCTTGATCCGACCGGGTACCGGCTCCCACAGGGCGTGGACCTCGCCCAGCGCGGCGTAGCACTCGGTGACGGAGGCGACGATGACCCGCAGGCCCAACAGGTCGTGCAGGCTTTCCACGTCGTATCCGGCCCGTGATTTCCGGAAAACCGACCAGGCGTGTTTGATGCGGGCCTGCACCTGCGCGTCGATGCCGACGCGGGCCAGATGTTGGACGAGCCTGCGCCGAGCGCGATCCAAGGCGGCAGACAACTCCGGTATGTCGGCCAGGACCTTGGTGGTCTGTTCGAACTCGGCGGGGTAGGCGACGGCGAAGGCGAGGTCCTCGAGCTCGGCCTTGATGGCGGCCAGACCCAGACGGTGGGCGAGGGGCCCGTGCAGCGCCAGTGTCTCCCTGGCGATGCGGGCCTGCTTGGGTTGAGGAAGGGCGGCGATGGTTCGCATGTTGTGCAGCCGGTCGGCCAGCTTGATGATCACCACCCGCGGGTCGGCGGCGACCGCGACGAACAGTTTTCGCAGCTTCGCCGCTTCGAGCTGGTTGGGATCGTCGCCCCGCACCTGCGCCACCTTGGTGGCTCCCTCTACGAGCACGGCCACCTGACGGCCGAACCGCTCAGCGATCTCGGCCAGGGTGGTGTTGGTGTCTTCGACGGTGTCGTGCAGGACCGCGCCGATGACCGTGTCCACGTCGGCATGCAGACCGGCCACGATGGCGGCTACCCGCAACGGGTGGGTGATGTACGGCTCGCCCGTTCTGCGGGTCTGGCCGTGGTGGCGCTCAATGCCCAGCCCGATGGCAGCGCGCAGCCTCGCTTGTTCCGCCGGCGGCCACCCCGAGGTCAACGCTTCAAGGGCAGCTACGGCCTCGCTCAGCGGGTCGCGGTCAGGTCTCGGCTGGTCCTTCGGTGGCGCGTCGAAACGGGCGATCTCATCGTTCCCGACGTTCTCGTTCCGCACGACACCCACGGTGCCCTCCAGCTCACCAAACCCGTCTTCCTAACACCCCAACAGCCCTGAAGGCGGAAAGCTTCCACCCGGTGGGGCCGTGCAGGCCGTTTCGATGCACGACGCAGCGCGTGATCCGTGGGATCGCCTCGTTTCGGCGACGAACGCTGGCGGATCGACCGCTTGGGGGAAAGTCGTCGTGGGGTGCCGCGCCGTGGCAGGCTGCGCCGGCAACAGCAAGCGGGACAGCAGGACAGGGGAGTGGCGACGTGGCACGGGGCTTGGAGTTTGGGTGGCTGTCTCCGGTGATCGGGAATCAGTGGAGTGATCACCAACCGATCGTGCTGTATCAAGAGCGGCACATCCTGCCCACCGCGTTGGCGCACTTCGATTCGCTGTGGATCGCTGATCACTTTTACGGCTTCGACGCCAAAACAGATCCGTTCATGGAGGGATGGACGACGTTGACCTGGCTGGCGGCCAAGTTCCCCGACGTGCAGCTGTGCCATCACGTGCTGGGCCACGGGTACCGCCCCCCCGCCCTCACCGCCAAGATGGCGGCCACCCTCCAGGTCCTCTCCGGTGGACGCTTCATCCTCGGCATCGGCGCCGGCTGGCGAGCCAAGGAGTATGTCGCTTACGGCTACGAGTTCCCCCGGCCGCCGGTGCGGTTTGCCCAGCTCGAAGAGGTCATCCAGATCTGCCGGCTGATGTGGACCGAGGACGAGCCCAGCTTCGAGGGCGTGTACTACCGCATCGAGGGCGCCGCGGCGCCGCCAAAGCCCGATCCCGTGCCGCCTATTTGCATCGGTGCGTCGGGGGAGAAGGTCGGCTTGCCGTTGGCTGGCCGCCTGGCCGACATCTGGAACGGTACGTCGCGTGGCACCGATGCTGATTGGCGGCGTCGCTACGACATCGTTATGGGCGCCGCTTCCGCCGCCGGGCGGGATCCGGCCGATATCCAGCCCAGCACCACGATTGAGCGGGAGTTGCCGCAAAGCGATGCCGACTCGGCCGAGTACCTTGAGCTGCTGCAGCACCGCTACGAGCTGGGCGTGCGGCACTTCGTGTTGGACTTCGGCAACCCGCAGAACACCGAGCCGGTGCTCCGTTTCGTCGAACAGGTGCTGACCCCCATGCGGGCCGAGCGCCAACTGCGGGCCGAGCTCACGGACTCGGCTCGAGGGGTCATCGGGGAGGGGTGAACAACGAGTCCGCACCACGAGTCCGCACCACGAGTCCGCACCATGGGTGCTACCACGGGTAGCATCAAAGTGTGAAGCTGAGTGTGAGTCTGCCCGATGATGACGTGGAGTTCCTTGACGCCTACGCCAGGGACGAGGGGATCGCTTCGCGTTCGGCCGTGCTGCACAAGGCGGTGCGGATGCTTCGAGCGTCGGCGTTGGGGGCAGCGTACGAAAGCGCGTGGCAGGAGTGGGCGGACTCCGACCTCGCCAGCGAGTGGGACGCAACGGTAGGGGACGGGTTGGTTGATGAGGCGGGGTGAGATCCGCCTCGTGGATCTGGATCCGGTGCGGGGAGCAGAGGCGGACAAGCGGCGTCCGGCGGTCATCGTGAGCAACGACGGGGCCAACAGCGCTGCGGTCCGGCTCGGTCGCGGTGTCCTCACCGTCGTGCCGGTTACCTCGAACGTGGGTCGCGTCCACCCGTTCCAGGTTCTGCTGAGTTCGGCGGACACGGGGCTGCGGCTCGATTCGAAAGCCCAGGCCGAGCAGATCCGGTCAGTGGCCGTCGAGCGGATCGGCCGCCGGGTGGGAACGGTGCCAGCCGCTGGAATGGCGCTTCTCGACGAGGCTTTGCGACTGCACTTGTCGCTGTAGCCGCGAGTTGCGCTCTGTTCTACGCCAGTCGTTGGGCTTCGAATCGCCTAAGAGATCGCCCGCGACGGAACCGGCCGATCCGCAACCTGGCGCCGCACCACCTAGGTCCGCCAGTCG
>JANPEN010000226.1:0-3076 GCA_031422955.1 Acidimicrobiia bacterium | reverse complement strand
GACCACACCGTAGGCATCGTGCATTTGCGGGATCTGGTGCGCCAGACCGGGCCGGTGGCGGCGTTGGCGCGGCCTGCGCTGGCCCTCCCCGAGAGCATCGGGGTGCTGGCCGCCCTGCGACAGATGCGCGTTTCCCGTGAGCATCTGGCCCTGGGGGTCGATGAGCCCGGCGGGGTGGAGGGCATCGTCACCCTGGAGGATCTGCTCGAGGAGATCGTCGGTGAGATCTACGACGAGACCGACCGTGACCTGGCCGAGGTAGTGGCTCGTCCCGATGGAGGCTTCGATCTGGCGGGGGGCTTTCCCGTACACGACCTGGTCGATCTCGGTATTGTCCTACCGGCGGGGGAGTACGCCACCGTGGCCGGGCTGGTTATGGAACGCTTGGGTCGGGTTCCCGCCCTGGGTGACAGCCTCCGTCTCGATGGCTGGGAGATCTCCGTGGTCGAGGTCCAAGGTCGCGCCGTGACCCGCTTGCAGCTGCGGGCCATCGCCGAGCCGGTCCCCGCCGGCCTGGGAGCGGCAGCAGACCTGCCGCCGGCCACCCCGCCGGCCACCCTCTGACGGGACGGTCAACTCCAGCTGGCCCCTCAGCGGATCTCCGCCCACACCCTGGCCACCTCGGCGGCGAGGTGGGCGGTGTCCCCCGAGTTGTCGATCACCCAGCTCGCCACCGTCCGGCGGGCTTCATCTGAAACCTGGGAGGCAATGCGGGCCCCGGCATCTTCTGGTGCCATCTTTCGTTGGGTGACGAGACGCTGCACACGCACGGCCAGCGGCGCCTCGACCACGATCACCTGCTGGTATCCGTCGGTGGGCCCCTCGCCCCACCGGCCCAGGATGGCACTTTCCACCAGCACCGCCTGATCGAAGATGATCACCGTACCGTTCGGGGCTTCCCCGACCCGAGCGGCCAGCATCTCGTTGATAGCCGGATGGGAGATGGCGTTGAGGTCGGCCAGCGCATCGGGATGGCCGAACACCAAGGCGCCCAGGGCGGCTCGGTCCAGCTGGTTGTCCCGCACGATGGAGGGACCGAATCGGGTGAGCAACGCCGGGTGGGCCCGGCCGCCGACCTCGGCCACCGCCCGGCCGATGGCATCGACGTCGATTACCAGCGCCCCGTGCCCGGCGAACAGCGCCGCCGCGGTGGACTTGCCCGAGCCGATCCCCCCGGTCAGCCCCAGAATCCTGGTCTGGGTCACGCCGGCTCCGGAAACGGTGGCGCGACCTCATCTGGTAGGGCAACGGCGAAGGCGTTGAGCACACTGGAGACCAGGCAGTAGTAGCCGATCAGGTTGACCAACTCGACCACCTGATCGATGCCCAAGAGGGTGACGGCCCGCTGGTAGAGCACGTCGGGAAGACGGTGACCGGGCCCCAGCAGCTCGGTGGCCAGGGCGTAGACGACCAGGTCCTCTTCGCTCCGCAAGGGGGGTTCGGTCCCGACCCGGATGGCCTCGATGATGTCGACCTCCAGCCCGGCGGCGGCGGCCATGGGGCTATGGGCGAACCACTCGAACTGCGCCTTCCACTCCCGGGCCACTAACAGGATGGCCAGCTCCGCCAGCCGCCGGGACACGGTCAGATCGAAGCGCATGGCCTCGCCCACTGCCTGGATCCTTTCGCCCAGGGCGGGGAGGTGCACCCAGGCGTTGAAGGGGCCGACCAGGCTGCCGTCGGCCTTGACCAGACCGGAGTTGGCCGTGGCTCGACGGCCCTCCGCGATGGCGTCGTACACACGTTGTTGGTCGGCCCGCAGCGAGCCGGGCCGGTGGGCAGGGAGGCGGGACATAGGGACCTGAAGCTAGCCCCGAGCGGGCCCGCCTGGCTCCGCCGCTGGCCGCCACCGTGCGTTCTGGCCCGGCCAACGGCCGGGACGGTACCTTTTCGACAACCTCGTCAAGTTCAAACGGCGAGCGCCGGCGGTTCAACTCCGGTGACGAAAGGATCCTGTCATGGCGCGCATGCGGTTCGGGGCGTTCATCGCCCCCCATCATCCAGTGGGCGAGCACCCGACGTTGCAGTTCGAGCGCGATCTTCAGCTCATCGAGCACCTCGACGGCCTCGGTTACGACGAGGTCTGGGTGGGCGAGCACCACTCTGGTGGATGGGAAACCATCGGCCACCCCGAGATGTTCCTGGCCGCCGCCGCGCAGCGAACCCATCACATCAAGCTGGCCACCGGGGTCGTCAGCCTGCCCTATCACCACCCCTACAACGTGGCCGGCCGCATCGCCATGCTCGACCACTTGTCGCGGGGTCGGGCCATCTTGGGTACCGGCCCGGGGGCGCTGCCCTCCGATGCTCGAACCTTCGGTATCGACCCGGTCGTACTGCGTGACCGCCAGGACGAAGCCCTCGGCGCCATCATCGCCCTCTTACGGGGCACCGAGCCGGTCACGGCCAAGACCGACTGGTTCGACATGGAGGAGGGTTATCTCCAGATCCGTCCGGTGCAGGAAGAGCTGGAGGTGGTGGCCGCGGTGTCCATTTCACCAAGCGGCATGAAGCTGGCCGGCAAACACGGGCTGGGGGTTATCTCGGTGGCCTCCTACTCCGAGGAGGGGTTGCAGGCGCTGCCGACCCAGTGGTCGTGGGCGGAGACCTACGGCGAGGAGTTCGGCAACCCCGTCAGCAGGGACAACTGGCGGGTGATGATGCCATTCCACATAGCGGAGACCCGCCAACAGGCCTTCGACGAGATCTACGACGGCCTGCTGCACTGGCACAACGGCTACAACGTGGAGATCCTGGCCCGACCAGGGGCTGAGAAGGTCCACGACGCCAAAGGTTTCGCCCACAAGATGGTGGATCGCGGCGGGGCCATCATCGGCACCCCCGACGACGCAGTGGAAGCCATCGCCCGGCTCTCGGAACTGGCAGGAGGGTTCGGGACCCTGGTCGGCTTCGTGCACGACTGGGCCAACCACGAGCAGGCCATGCGCAGCTACGACCTGTTCGCCCGTTACGTGATTCCTCAGGTCCAGGGGTTGCTGGCGCCGGTCAAGCACTCCGCTGACATGTTGCGGGGCAACAACTCAGTGCTCATGAAGCGGGCAGGGGAAGGCATTCT
>JANPEN010000225.1:0-6303 GCA_031422955.1 Acidimicrobiia bacterium | reverse complement strand
GGACCACCGAGGACGATCCGGCGATCAGCGTGCGGTCGAGATCGAAGATGGCAGCCTGGCGGGGGGTAGACACCCGACGACGTTATGTCAGTCTCTGTCGTAAGGCAAGGACTGACAAATGACGCCGACTGTTCTATAGTGCGCGGATGGAAGCGGATACCGAGGCCGGGCGCCGGCAGCGAAAGAAGCATCGAACCCGCACGGAGCTCATCAATGCGGCTACGGACCTCTTTGCCCAACGGGGGTTCGACGAGACCACCACCGAGGACATCGCAGAGGCGGCGGACGTTTCCCAGCGCACCTTCTTTCGCCATTTCCCTTCCAAGGAGGCGGTGCTCTACGGCGATATGGACGAGCTGCTGCTGCGGTTCCGCGCCATGCTGGATGGGAGGCCGCGGAGCGAGGCGCTGGTGGTCTCGGTGCGCGAGTCGGTGCTGGCCCTTGCCGATGACTACGACGATCAGCGAACGTTGCGGTTGCTGCAGGCCCGTCTGGCCGCCACGTACCCTGCGGTATCGGCTTACAGCCGAGCGGTAGTACAGCAGGCCTGGGAGGCGGCGTTGATTGAATCGCTGGCTCGACGGATGGAGGTAGATCCGGTGGATGATCCCCGTCCGGAGATCATTGCGGCCGCGGCCATGGGCGCCTTACGCCATTCGATTCGCCGCTGGGCCAAGGGTCGAGGACGCGTCGAGCTGCCCGTGCTCGTGGCGCAAGCTTTTGACGCCTTCACCGATGTGTCTATCGCGGCGGTGGCGTGATGGTGGCGAGAAAACGCCCGGTGTGGCGCATCCTGTTCGACGCGGCCGAGCAGCGGGTCGGCCCGGCCGCCGAGCAGCTGGTACGTACCGACGGGTTTGCTGATGCGGTGGGGCTGGTCACCCGGCTCAACCAAGAATCCAAGCGCCGAGCCGAGCGGGCGCTGCGCCAAGGCTGGCATTTGTTCAACTTGCCGGCGGGTAGCGATGTGAAAAGGCTTTCCGAACAGGTCGGTCGATTGGAACGACAGGTGCGAGACCTCCGGCGCCAGCTCGATGAAACAGCAAAGGGAGAACGTCATGGTGGATCTGGCCGCAGTGCTGCATCCGCAACACCTCGCCGACCGCGTCAAGGCTGACTTGCAGCGCTCGATACAGCGCACCCGCAACGGCATCAAACACGTGGCCGGCATCGACCACGCCCAGATCGGGCAAAGCGCCAAGGACACGGTGTGGCGCATGGACAAGGCCGAGTTGTGGCACTACCGACGCGACACCCCGGCCACGGTGGGTCCTCCCATTCTGTTTGTCATGAGTCTGGTTTCGAGATCCAGCGTGTTGGATCTCCGCCCTGGCAATAGTGTGGTGGAGTTCCTACTCGGGCGGGGTCTTGATGTCTACATGCTCGACTGGGGTGTCCCCGACGAAGCCGATTCGGCCAACTCGTTGGAGACATACTGTGATGATTATATACCGAAGGCGGTCGAGGCTGTTTGCGCCCATAGCGGTGCCGCCGATCTGACGATGTGGGGTTATTGCTTCGGGGGTATTCTGGCCGTTCTTTCGGTAGCCGGTAACCCCGAGATGGCGGTGCGCAACCTGCTGGTAATGGCCACGCCAACCGATTTTCGCCACATGGGACCAATGAGCACCTTGCTCCAGCAGGGTCGTATCGAACCCGAAGGGCTCATTGATGAAACGGGTAACGTGCCGGCCGAGGTCATTCGGGGTTCGTTCAAAGTACTCAAGCCGACGGGAGACGTGGCCAACTGGGTAAACCTGTTGGAGAACTTGTGGAACGACGAGTACCTCGGGGCCCATCAGGCCATGGATCGTTGGGCCAACGATCACATTCCCTTTCCGGGTGAGGCCTTCCGTCAGACAACGGAGCTGTTCGCCCGCCAGAACCTGCTGGCCACCGGGCGGGTCCCGCTCGGCGGCCGCACGGTCGAACTGGCCTCCATCTCGGTTCCGTTCCTCAACGTGGTGGGAGAAGCAGACCACATCGTGCCCCTCGAGGCGGCCGCCGCGCTGTCGGAGTTGGTCGGGTCGCCTGATCGCAGCGAGCTGCGTTTGCCGGCCGGTCACGTTGGCCTCGTCGTCGGCAAGAGTGCTCACCGACGGTCCTTGCCGGCCATGGTCGAGTGGGTGCTGTTGCACTCCGACGCCCGTCTAACCTGAGCGGGTTCCGGCAACCGCCCGAACCGATGAGCGGTGAGGTGAGGTGAGGTGACGATGGCCCAAGCCCGAAACGGTGGCGTAACCCTTCAGTACGACACCTTCGGAGTTTCTAGTGACCCGCCGTTGCTGCTGATCATGGGCTTGGGTGCACAGTTGACCGCATGGGAGGAGCCGTTCTGCCAGCTCCTCGCCAGTGGCGGCTACTTCGTGGTCCGTTTCGACAATCGCGACACCGGCCTGTCCAGCAAGACCGCCGGAGACCCGCCCGACGTGGCCGCCCTGTTCATGCGGGCGCTGACCGGTCAGGACATCGGCCCCGTCCCCTACACCTTGTCCGACATGGCAGGTGACGCGGTTGCGGTGCTCGATGCGCTCGACATGCAACGGGCCCACGTGGTGGGGGCGTCCATGGGCGGGATGATCGCCCAGATGGTGGCCATCGAGCACAGGGACAGGCTGGCCAGCCTGACCTCGATCATGTCCACCACCGGCGCGCCCGGCGTGGGTGCTGCCACCCCCGATGCGCTCGGTGCCCTGCTGGCCCCCCGCCCTACCGAACGGACCGAGGCCATTGAAACCGGGGTGAAGACCTGGCGGATCATTTCTGGTCAGCACTTCGACGAAGCGGCTACCCGGGTGCGGGTGGCTGCCGCCTACGACCGCTGCTTCTATCCCCAGGGGGCGGCCTTCCAGCTGGCCGCCATCGCCAAAGTGGGTGATCGAACCGAGCGCCTCGGTCTGGTGCAAGCTCCCGCCCTGGTTATCCATGGGCGCCAGGACACGTTGGTGAACTTCAGCGGCGGCGAGGCCACCGCCGCCGCCTTGGCCGGTTCCCGCCTTTTGCTGGTCGAGGACATGGGCCACGATCTTTCCCCGCCATTGTGGCCGGTGCTCACTCGGGCCGTGCTCGACCACGTGGGCGCGGCGGACGCGTTGGCGTCGTAGTTCCGTTTCGCAACTGCGGCAGAACAGCCCGTGGATCCACGCCGGCAAAGGAGGTAGTGGTCACTATGCAATGCGAAAGCCAGGTCATCGGGCTCGCCGGCCCGCGCCCGCCGATCGCACGCCACCGATGACCGCACCGACACCACCAGCCGTGCTCGGCGCGTTATACCGGGCGGGGGTATTTAACCCCGCCCGGGGGGCGGCGTGGATCCTCGCTATCAGCCGATGGGGACCCACTCTGGCGTCTTTGGTGGCCACCACCGCCCTGACCGCGCCCAGGAGGGCGGCAGTCATCGACGACGCCGGTTACCTGGACTACCGCACCTTGGACAGAACCTCCACCGCCATGGCCGGCGGACTTCGAGCGTTGGGTCTGGGCAGGGGGACCAACGTCGGTGTGTTGCACACCAACGGTCGAGGGTTCGTGGAGGTGGTGGTGGCGGCGGCCAAGGCCGACCTCGTGCCGGTCCTTTTAAGCACCGGTTTCGCCGCCCCTCAACTGGCTGAGGTGCTGCGACGCGAACAGATCGGGGCCGTGGTGTGCACCGACGCGTTGGCCGACGTGCTGGATCAAACCGGCTTGCATCTGCCCTATGCGGTGACCGATGAGGCCTCGATGGTTGCTCGGCGCACCACCCGAGCCCTGGTCCGGAGTAGGGGTTACCCGCTGCCCGCCTCGTTGCGGCCGCGGCCACCCACCCTGTTGACCTCGGGTACCACCGGCAGCCCGAAGGGGGCCAGGCGCAACGCCACCGCGGTCAGCCTCACCTCTGCCACCGCGCTGCTGCAACGGCTGCCCTACCGGGTGGGAGACATCTTCGTGGTCTCCCACCCGCTCTTCCATGCCTGGGGGTTCTTCCAGTTGGTGAGCAGCCTCGCCCTTGGCGCCACGCTGGTGCTGCCGGCCGATAGCAGCGCCGCTTCGACGTTGGAGGCGGTCGCCACCCATCGGGCCAACGTGTTGGCGGTAGTACCGGTGCTGTTGCAGCGGATGCTCGGACCCAACCTGAACCTTGCCGACTACGACCTGTCGACTCTTCGCATCGTGGCCTCGAGCGGCTCCGCCCTGCCGGTGGCCATCGCCCAACGCTGGATGGACCAGGTGGGGGACAACCTGTACAACGTCTATGGCTCTACCGAGGTAGGGCATGCCACTTTGGCCAGTCCGACCGATCTGCGGGCGGCTCCCGGCACGGTCGGGCGAGCCTTGCCTGGCTGCGTCGTTGAGGTGCTCGACGAGGTCGGCCACCGTCTTGGCGTGGGTGAGGTTGGCCGTATCTTCGTGGGGGGCAGCACCCAGTTCGCCGGGTACACCGATGGCGGCGCCAGACCCGTGGCCCACGGGTTGATTGATTCAGGGGACGTGGGCTACTTCGACGCCGAGCAGCGGCTGTTCGTCACGGGCCGCTCCGACGACATGATCGTGAGCGGCGGCGAGAACGTGTATCCGGCAGAGGTGGAGGAGTTGCTCTTGTCCCATCCCGGCATCCTCGAGGCCTCCGTCACCGCCGCCGTTGATGAAGAGTTCGGCCAGCGGTTGGTGGCCAGGGTGGTGGCCTCGGATCCGGCATTGGACGAACGGGCGGTCAAGCGGTTCGTGGCCGAGCAGTTGGCCCGCCACAAGGTACCGCGGACGATTGAGTTCGTGGGCGAGCTGCCCCGCACGCTGAGCGGCAAGGTCCGCCGCCACCGTCAAGCCAGAAGCTGACGGAGCTACGCCTCGGCCTGCGAGGGCTCTTTGCGGTAGTCCCCCCTGCCAGCGTGGGAGTAACCACCGGGCGAGCGAGTAACCTGCGGGGAACTTTGGCGAGCCGCCATGGTCGGCGTCCAGACCGAGCGGGTCCGGCACGCAGAGCAGAACGCAGCTCGGATCACAGCTCGGAACAGAAAGGTTGATCATGCCCGCAATGAGCCCGATCTTCCCCGGCATCAGCATCATCGATACCGACACCCATTGGAGCGAGCCTCCCGATTTGTGGACCTCGCTGGCTCCGGCCAAGTACAAGGACGTGGTGCCCCAGATCAAGGAGCACAACGGCCGCCGCAAGTGGGTGGTCAATGGAGATATCCCCCTGGCCGGGGACTCCGCGGTCAGCGCCATTTTGCCCGATGGCGAAAAGATGCTGGGACTGCAGTTCCTCAAGCACGACATCGAGATGGTGCACGCGGCCTCCTACGACTGCGACGCCCGCCTCGAGTTGATGAACCAAATGGGGGTCAGCCACGGGATCGTGTATCCCAACGTGGGCGGCTTCGGGAACCAGAACTTCCTCAAGGTGCAAGACAAGGCGCTGCGTATCGCCTGTGTCGAGATCTACAACGACTGGATGGCGGATCTGCAGCAGCGCTCGGGCGGCCGCATCCTGCCCATGGCGCTGGTGCCGTGGTGGGACATCGAGGCTTGCGTAGCCGAGGTGGACCGGGCTCATGCCAGCGGGGCCAAGGGCATTGTCATGTGCTCGAACCCGCATGATTCGGGCATGCCCAACTTCGCCCAACCCGAGTGGCGGCCCTTCTGGGAGATCTGCGAGGGCTTGCAGATGCCCATCAACTTCCACATCGGCGCCTCCGAAGGTGACATCAACTGGTCCGGCACGGTGCCTTATTCGACCTGGTCGGGTGACGTGAAGATCAGCCTGGGCGGGGCGGCCATCTTCTTGGGGCAGCTCCGCTGGATGGTCAATCTGCTGGTCAGCGACGTGCCTGAGCTCTATCCCAACCTGAACTTCGTCTCCGTGGAAAGTGGCGTCGGCTGGATTCCCTTCCTGCTCGACGCGCTGGACTACCAGTGCGGGGAGACCGCTCCCCAGCACCTGGCCCACCTTTCCATGAAGCCCTCGGAGTACTTCCGTCGACAGTTCTACGGCTGCTTCTGGTTCGAGAGCGCCACGTTGGCGCCCGCCATCGAGCACCTGGGGGCGGGTCGAATCATGTTCGAGACCGACATCCCCCACCCGACCTGCCTCTATCCCCACAGCGTTGAACGGGTCCGCAATGCCATCGCCGCTCTGGACCCCGCCGTCCAGAAGCGGATCCTGCAGGACAACGCCGCCGAGCTCTACCGCATCGAGCTCTAGCGGGGATCTCTAGCAAGCCGCCGTAGCGTCGAAACGTCGTCGGTTAGTCGCGACGGGGGGGGGGCCCGTGTAAGTACGGGGGCGGGGCGGGTTGGCTCGGGGGGTGTGAGTTGGGGGGCCCC
>JANPEN010000224.1:0-15219 GCA_031422955.1 Acidimicrobiia bacterium | reverse complement strand
TTCAAGAAGTCGTCGACGAGTCTCCCACGGAACGCCGGGCCCGCGTGATGGTGAAGGTGGGTCCGGTACGGGCCCGCTTCAACGGCAAGGTCACGCTGTCGGAGGTCGAGCCTCCGCGGCGTTGCGTGATGGGTCGGGCCTGGTCGTGGGATTTGTGAAGCTGACGGAAGACGCTACCGGCACGGTGACCGTGAAGGCGGACGTCGAGGGGCTGGCGCCGGGACTGCACGGTATCCACATCCATAACACGGGCAGCTGCACGGCGCCGACCTTCGTGGATGCGGGCGCCCACCACAATCCATTGAGTGCCGTTCACGGCAGTCACGCCGGTGACCTTCCGAACCTGGTGGTCAATCCGGCGGGACTCGGTGTTCTGAACACCACCACCCATCGTGCGACGCTGTCGCCGGGGCCGACGACGATCTTCGACGCCAACGGCAGCGCCGTCGTCGTGCACGCCTTGCCCGATGACTTGGTTACCGATCCCACGGGTAACAGCGGCGGGCGGGTGGCTTGCGGTGTCCTCATCACGGGCTGAACCGCAGAGTGAGCATTCGGTTCGGTTCAACCGTCAGCACCTCGGTGCTATTTGGCATATGGAACGGTGCACGAGGGCGACTTGGCCGACGGTGTACAGCGCTACATGATCGTCGGGGAAGGACAAGGCCCACGCGGCGGGGTTTGGCCTTTTCGGCGATGGACAGACGCAGGGTCAATACCTCGTCCGCGTAGTTGGCGTTGATGCGTTCGGTGCCGAGGCCTTCGCCGAGGAAGAGCTGGCGGCTGAAGGTGCCCTGGGGCGTTTCCCGACGAGAAGTTCGACGCCTTCTAGGCCGGGGCGGCGACGCTCGGCGTGCGCGGTGAGCACGTTCTTTTCAACGGTGAGGTCGATCGAGTCGCGGTCCACGCCGGGCAGGTCGGGGGCGGGGCGGCAGGCGCCCGGACCATCGACGCATAAGTGGCCCGAAGCACCCTCGGGAGGGAACGGAGGGATCAGACAGCAGCGGCGGGCTCGACATGGAGGTCGCGGCTCAGCTCGAGCCGGAGCGGCTCGTGGCCGTTCGGCTTCGTCCTGCTCACTCAGCGCCTCGGCGATGCTGCTCAGATCGGACCCCGACGGCCCGACGGCCACCCTGGGCGAGGAGCTTCGTCGCGGAGCGCCAATGCGTGTTAGACGTCGTCCTTGAAGCCGACCAATTCAGCGAGATCGACCTCAGCCCCGACGGGGAAGCCAGACTCCGACACGGCACGAAGGGCCTTGAGCACCTCGATGATGGCGGCCTTGGCGTCGTGGACGCTGGTGAGGCGCAGCGCTTGGTAGATCAGGTCTAGGTCCTCCTCATAGTCACCCAGCGTGTGCTCCAAGTCGATCCGCTCGACACCACTGCGGAGCTCGGCAATGTCCATAGCTTCAGGCATGCTGCGGAGCGTAGGTCGCCGCCGCCCTCTGCGCTGCCTCAGGCGGGCTTGCAGCGGTCATCCAGTCCAAAGGGTCTCAACAGGCGGCTACGTTGCTAGCGGAGGATGACGACGGACGCCCAGCAGGCCGGTGGACGGTGTTGCGTTGTCGTCTGCTCCGCGGTTGTCGTCCTAGACCAGAGCGCCCCGGTCGCCTCCCGCGGCGGCTCGGGCACGCGGCCAGAAACGCAGCCACCGAACCGCACCGCCGCTGCAACCGCGGTTTCCCTGACCTAGGATCCCGACCGGAGCAACAACCGTCGAGGTGCCGCCAGCGCATCAGGCGTAATTGGGTGCAGGCCCCCGACGGCGTCACAACGCCATACGTGCAGTGCCGTCGGCCAAGAGCAAGAGAAGGAGACATCATGCCGAGGTACATGATCGAGCGGGATATCCCCGAAATCGGCAGCGCCGAACGGGAGCAACTACGCGGCGCCGCCGCACAATCGAACTCAGTGCTCACCGCAATGCAGGCCGAGGGCAAGGCCATCCAGTGGGAACATTCCTATGTCGTGCAAGACAAGACGTTCTGCGTCTACCTCGCCGAGTCCCCCGAGCTAATCAATGAGCACGCCCAACGCAGCGGGTTCCCCGCCAGCATCGTCAGCGAAGTCAGCAAGATGATCGATCCGGTCACCGCCGAAGGGTGACCGCCGCCAAGCCCCAGACAGAACGTCGAAAGCCCCAGCAAGCCCGGTACGGTGAGAACCGATGCATCGAGCTGATGGTGCGATGGGCGGGCCCGTCTTCAACTGCCCCGCGGCAAGGTTCTTGGAGCCGGCCTCGGCGGACTGCGTGAGGTGCTTACCGAGCATGGCGTGACCGATCCGATCTGGCTCGAAGTGCCCAAGAGCCGCCAGGTGCCCCCCGTGTGAGGGAAGCGATCAAGGACGGCGCCGACCCTCATCTTCGTGTGGGGTGGCGACAGCAGTGTGCAACGCTGCATCGACTCCGCCGTAGGAGCACCGGTTAAGTTAGCGCTCCTTCCGGCGGGTGAGGCCAGTTGCGTGCTCATCGCCAACGCGGGCGCCCTAGGAGGCGGCATCGCTGCCTTCGGCCGAGCCACACCCGAGGACGGCAAGCTCGATGTCGCCGTCATCACCGCCGACGGGGCGTTGCAGTGGATGCGCACCCTCACACGCGCCAGGGTCGGGCACGCCGAGAAGTCACCACTGGTCCAGATGACCCAGGCGACCAGAATCCAAGGCCAACACACTCCGAGTCACGGTCCTCCCGACGACCTTCATTGCCGGTCGTCGGGCCGACGCCAACACGCGCCGGGTCGGTTCGATAGTGATAGTTGCTCTGATGCCAGTCAGGTCAATTCATGCTCGTCCGAACATACCTTCGAAGGAACCAAAGTCGTTCTGCATGTCGACTACGTTTCATTCGCGGTCTGTGCCGAGTCGAAGGTGACCGGTGCTGGTCCCGTGGTCGGATCAGGTGCCGCCTGGGCCGTTTTCCTCGTTGGCGACATCACCGACGGAATCGTGCACGTACAGCCGCGCAGGGGCCCGGTTTCAACCAACGTCCATCTGCTGGACGGCCCACCGAGGCATCCAGCTGAACGTCGCTCTGATTTCAAAATGATGTAAGACTTGTTCTCATGGTGCACGGAGAGACCGCATGATTCGACTGCGCTGGCTGTGGCTTACACCGGTGGCGTTCTTCGTGCTCCGGGTGCTGGGCGGCCAACTCGTCGAGGAGGCCGTTGATCAGCGCGACGCTCCTGAAACGTTCGCCTCGACGCTTCTCGCCAATGCCGAGGTCTTCAGCGTCGGGATGTACTTGGTCGGCCTGTCTGGTCTTGCGTTCTTGTGGTTCGCGTGGGCGCTGCGGGAGAAGCTCCGCCAGGAGGACACCGCCGGCCTGGCCGGGGCTGTGGCGTTCGGGAGCGCCCTGGTGTGGGGCACCCTGACGGTGGCGGCCGCAATGCTGGCGGCGACCGCGCCGGTGCTCGCCGACTATTTCAACGATCCCGAAGGCGCCCGCTTGGTGACGAACCTCGAGTTCGCAGCCGCCCCTCTCGCGCTCACGATGTTTGGCGCCTTTGCCGCCGGCAACGGCCTCGCCCTCCGACGCGCCTCGCTCGTCCCGCCATGGCTGGCGTGGACGGGCGCCGTCCTCGGGTGCCTGCTCGTTGTTACCGCCGCCCTCCAGCCCATCGTGGAGCCGACCGTCAGCCGATCCGAGGAGGAGGTGCACAACATCGTGAGCTTCCTCACTGGCTTCACCTCGTTCGCGCTGGTTCCGTTGTGGACCATCGCGGTCGGGGTCACGCTGTTCCGTCGGGATGGCAGGACCCCGGGCAACGCCGGCCCACAGAACTAACGCCACCCGTACGATCAAGGCACATCGCCCGACAGCGTCCCGTAGCACCGAACCAGGGAGCGCAGATGCTCGAGGGTGAGGTGTTCCCCGGCGGTCGCGGACGCCACGAACACGCCACAAGCCGCCACGGCTGCTGCCCGCCACCTCCTTCGCAGTGGTATTGGTTCAGTCGGCGGTTCCAGGCGGCACGACCCATTGGTGGGCCTGCCCGGTCAAGGTGGCCACGAGCTCGAAGTCTGCGTCGTAGTGCAGCACGGCGAGCTGACGTGTTTCGGCCACCGCGGCGACGAGACCGTCGACGAAAGACAACGAGCGGTGCCGACCCCGTTCGACCAAGAGGCTCTGTACTTCCAGCGCTCGACGATGGTCACCGTCGGTGACGGGCATGAATGCAAACGCATCCAGCCGGTCCATCAGCGACCGGAAGTCAGCCCGGTTACGAGCACTGAAGCCGAGTTCGAACATGACAGGCGCGCACAGCGCAACGGCGCCCTGGGCGATCAACGGGGCGACGGCCGCGAAAACCGGCGGCTTCGAGAGCCGGGCGAAGGTACTAGTGTCGGCCAGATAACGAGCCCGGGTCACCTACTCCTGTCCGCCCCACGCGTTCTCGCCGGCTTCGAAGTCGAAACGGCCTGGTTCGCCCAGCAATGCGACGAGCTCGAGGCGGCGTTTCGCGTTGACGATCTCGAGCAACGACGCATGGATAGTTTCCCGCAACGTCGATGTGCCCAGGATCGCCGCGGCTTGGTCAGCGATATCCTTGTCGATCTCGACAGATGTCTTTGTCACGCCTCTAGGATATCTTGCTTCCAGCGCTGAGCTGGCGGAGTCCCCCGATTTTCGAGCGCGGCGCAGCGAGTGGAAACACCGCTGGGGGAAACGTGCCCAGCGGCAACCATGCGTCGCGTAACTGGCAGCGCGTCGTAGTGCCACGTCGGTGTGTCCGCCGACCCAGATCAGTGGGTGTTTCGTCATGTCAGGGGGCCGTGGGGGCGATCAGCCCATGAGGTTGAGGGCACGCACGCCGGCGGTGACGCCGGCTGCGACGAGCACCACGAGCACCATCGGCGCCTTGCGCCACACTGCAACCGCGGCGGCGGCGACGCCCAGGATGCGGGCATCGAGGACGATTTCGTTGCGTGCCGACAACGTCTGTACCGCAAACACGGCGGCGACCACGGAGATGGGCACCAGCCCAACCAGCTTGGTCCACTTGGCGTTCGGGCCGACCCGTCCGCCGAGGGCGAACATGCCAATGGCCCGGGTGCTCAGGTTGCCGACGCTGAAGATGGCCAGCGCTACCCAGCTCATGACGCGGCCCTCGCCTTGCGCAATGGCCCCGACGGGACCTTTGCACCCACCAAGGCAGCCAACGCGGCCACCAGGAATGGGATACCCGCGGGAGCGATGGGGACCAACGCCACGGCGGCCACGGCGCCGAGCAGGGCGGCCACCGCCGTGTCCCGACTGCGCAACGCCGCCGCTACCGTACCGAGAAGTACGGCGGGGAAGACGGCATCGAGGCCGATGGCGCGAGGGTCACCGATGATGTTGCCGACGGCGACGCCGATGGCGGAGCCGAGGACCCAGCCTACCGCCATCGATCCAGCGATCTGCCAGTACAGTTTGCGGGCCAACTCCGGGGACTTGGCGGTGATGGCTGCGGCGACGGCCGGCTCGCCGGAGATCTGCATGGCGGCCAAGCGTTCCCACACCGACATCGGCCACTTGTTGGCGACGCTCATGGCCAACAACCCGAAGCGCGAGCTGACGAGCAGCCCCGAGACCAGCCCGGCCGCCACCGAGCCGCCTGATTGGATCACCGCGGCGTAGGCAAGCTCTCCGCTGCCCGAGAACGCTGTCAGGGTGGCCAGCATCACCACCGGGCCCGGCGTGCCGATACTGACCATGATGGCGCTGACGGTGATGCCGATCGCGAGGGACGCCGCTCCCAGCGCAGCGATGTCTGCAGGCCGTAGCCCTGATGCCGTCTCGCTCACGAGTCGCTGACCCTACCGGAGCGCGCTCATGGCGTTGTACTCGGCTGCGAAGTCCGCTCAGCCAGCGAGGTGGGCCCCCCGCGCCTCTGCCAGGATGGCTGGGTGACCGAACCGACGCCGTACCTGGAGGGCTTCCGGGTCCTCGATTTCACCCAATACCTGGCAGGGCCGTCCTGCACCCGCCTCCTGGCGGAGATGGGCGCCGATGTCATCAAGGTCGAGATGGCGCCCTTGGGGGACCCGATCCGCGCCACCTCGCCGCGGCGTAACCGCCGTTCGGGGTACTTCGTGCAGCAGAACCGCGGCAAGCGCAGTCTCTGCCTCGACTTCAAGAGCGCCGAGTCGATTCAGATTATCAAGGACCTGATCCCGAGCATCGACGTGGTCGTGGAGAACTACAGCGCCGGCGTCATGGCTCGCCGTGGGCTCGATTACGAGTCGTTGTCCGCCATCAACCCCAAGCTGGTGATGGCCTCCATTTCGGGCTTTGGTCAGACCGGTCCGTTGTCGCACAAGACCAGCTTCGACCTCATCGCCCAGGGCTTCGCCGGGTTGATGCACGTCACCGGCGAGGCGGACGGCCCGCCGCAGTTCGTCGGCGTCGGCATCGCGGACTGCACCGCCGGATTCACCGCCTATGCCGCGATCGGTTATGCCCTGTTGCGTCGCACCACGACCGGCAAGGGCAGCCACCTCGACATCTCAATGGTCGATGCGCTATTCCACATGCACGAGATGAATGTCCACGCCCCCTCGATGACGAACGGCGAGTGGAAGCCGATGCGAGCCGGTTCCCACCACCCCGCAGTGTGTCCTGGCGGCGCGTACCAGGGCCCGCAGGGCTACATCATGATCCTTTGCACCCAGGGCCAGATGCCCGGGCTGTGGAAGGCCTTGGGGCGGGAGGACCTCCTCGAGGACCCCCGGTTCAACAACAACGCCACCCGGCTGGACAACGTCGAGGAGTTCGTGGGCATCGTCGAGTCGTGGATGGCCACCTTCGACACCGATGAGCAGGTCATCGCCGCCCTTGAAGCCGAGCGGGTGCCGTGCGGGCCGGTCATCGACCCCGGTCAGGCGGTCAATCACCCCTACTTCCAGGAGCGTCGGATGGTGCGCGAGATCAGCGATCCGCTCGCCGGCACGTTCCACGTCCCCGGCTTCCCGATCAAGTTTTCCGATGCCGCTCCCGAGCCGGACCTCGTCACCCCGAACCTGGGCCAGCACAATCACGAGATCCTGCGCGACCTCTGCGGCTACGACGAGGCCACCATCGCCACGCTCGTGAAAGGTGGCGTGCTCGCCGAAAAGGATCGGTGATCTTGCGGCTTCCGCCGCGAATGGGCCCCCTACCCGATTCCGGTCCGGGACGATCTACGATTGGGTCACCATGAGCGAAGTACGAAATGTTGACGTCGTTGTCGTCGGGGCCGGGTTTGCCGGCATGTACATGATCCACCGCATGAAGCAGTCCGGTCATAGCGTGCTCTGCTTCGAGGGCGGTACCGATGTCGGCGGTACCTGGTATTGGAATCGCTATCCGGGCTGCCGGTGTGATGTCGAGTCGATGGAATACTCCTACGACTTCGATGGGGATTTGCAGCAGGAATGGGAATGGACCGAGAAGTTCGCCACCCAGCCGGAGATCCTGCGTTACGCCCAGCACGTGTCCCACCGTTTCGACCTGCGCCCTCACATCCGCTTTCAGACCCGGGTCAACAGTGCCGTGCTTGACGAGGCTGCCGGGCGCTGGACGGTGACCACCGACGACGGCGAGGTGACCAGCACCCAGTTTGTGGTGATGGCCACCGGCTGCCTCTCCTCGGCCAACATGCCCGACATCCCAGGTCGCGACACCTTCAAGGGCACCCTCGCTCATACCGGCCGGTATCCGCATGAGGGCATCGACTTCGTGGGCAAGCGAGTGGGTGTCGTGGGCACCGGATCCTCAGGCATCCAGTCCATCCCGGTGATGGCGCAGACCGCGGCACACCTCACGGTGTTCCAGCGCACCGCGCAGTTCACCATCCCCGCCCGCAACGGTCCGCTCGACCCGGCGGAGCAGGCCGAGGTCAAGGCCATGTACCCGGAACTGATCGCCAAGAACAAGCGCATGTTCGGCGGGTACGGGTCGCGCCAGCAGCGGCCCATGCGCATCTCGCTGGAGACCGATCCGGCGGAGTTCCGGGCCGAGATGGAGCTGCTGTGGGAACGCGGCGGGGCAATGTTCCTGTCCAGCTTCCGTGACACGATGCGCAGTCCTGAGGCCAATAAGCTCGCGGCGGACTTCGTGCGGGAGAAGATCACCGAGACGATCAAGGACCCTGAGACCGCGCGCAAGCTCACCCCGGACGGGCTCATCGGTTGCAAGCGCCTGGTGATTGACACCGACTACTACGAAACCTACAACCGCTCGAACGTGTCGCTGGTGGACATCAGCAGCGAGGGCACGCCGATCACCTCGATCACGGAGACCGGTATTCGCTGCGGTGAGGACCACTACGAGCTTGACGTGGTGATCTTCGCCACCGGGTTCGATGCCATGACCGGTTCGCTGCTGCGGGTCGACATTCGCGGCCGCAACGGCGAGTCCCTGGCCCAGGCGTGGGAGGCCGGGCCGGTGACCTACCTCGGGCTCAATGTGAACGGGTTCCCGAACCTTTTCACCGTGACCGGGCCGGGCAGCCCGTCGGTGCTGGCCAACATGATCGTCGGTACCGAACAGCACGTCGACTGGATTTCGGACTGCATCGAGTACATGGCTGCCCATGGCCACGACCTCATCGAGGCAGAGCGCGACGCGGTGGACGCGTGGGTGGCCCACGTCAACGCGGTTGCGGACCGCACGGTGTTCCCGACGTGCAACTCGTGGTACGTCGGCGCCAACATCCCGGGAAAGCCGCGGGTGTTCATGCCGCTGCTCGGCTTCCCCGCCTATGTCGACAAGTGCAACGAGGTGGTAGCCAAGGACTACGCGGGGTTCCGCTTCGAACAATCCGCCGCCTCAGCCAACGTCTGACGGCCACGGTCATGCCGGGCCCGCCGTTGCGGGATCGACCCGACCGTTTCGCTGGTCGTCGAGGCGCCCTCGATGGCATCGGAGGGGTGAAGGATCCTCCGGTGTATCCCCTCGAGGTTGCCTTCGCTCTGACCGAGTTGGGCTCGCGGATGCAGGCCCAGCGGTATCGCCGTGAGCACCCTGAGGCGGATGAGGCCGAGGTTGACGCCGCCGTGCGGGCCTGGCTGCACGATCGTCCGGGTGCGCCTGATGGTGATGGTGTCGGTCGCTCGATTGGGTGGCCGCGGGTGCAATGATCGATCTCGAAGCGCAACTCCGACGGATCGATGAGGAGCTACGGGTCATCGGTGCGGCGTTCGCTGTGGTTGGGGGGCTCGCGGTGTCGGTTCGAGCCGAGCCCCGCCTCACCCGGGACGCCGACCTTGCGGTTGCAGTGACTGGGACGACGAAGCCGAGGTGCTGGTGCGGCAGTTGTTGGCGCGCGGCTATGGCGTTGTTGCTGCTGTCGAGCAGGAGGTAACCGGTCGGCTGTCGACGGTACGGCTGGGTCACGGCTCGACGGTCGGTGTCGTGGTCGATCTGCCGTTCGCGTCGTGTGGCATCGAACGTCGATGTCACGGTTTCAGTCTGGCACTGATCGAGCCGCAGACCGACGCGACCCTTCGGGGTTTCCTGCGTTGACGGGTCGCATGCGGGTGACGAGGGTCCCCATCCACACCGGTATGGTCGGGCACCTCGCCGCCTGCTCGGAACTAGTGACCGGACCCGTCGACCAACGCCTCGGGCACCAATCGATGGGCGCGCATATCGTCAAGGGTGCGGCCCGGATCGCAGGGACCGACGGGACCAAGGGAGAGTAAGGAACATGGCCACTGAGCAGGGTGTGTCGCAGGTGGGCGCAGGGGGCGCGGTCCTCGACGCTGAGGTCATTATCATCGGCGCCGGGGTGACCGGTATCCACCAGCTCTACCTGCTGCGTGAGGCGGGCTTCGATGTCCGCTTGGTCGAGGCGGGCACCAACGTCGGGGGAACCTGGTACTGGAACCGTTACCCGGGCGCCCGCTTCGATTCGGAGAGCTACTCCTACGGGTACTTCTTTTCGCCCGAGTTGCTTGCGGAGTGGAACTGGTCGGAGCACTTCGCCGGCCAGGCCGAGACTGAGGCGTACCTGAACTTCGCCGCTGACAAGCTGGGCCTGCGCGACCTCATGCAGTTCCGCACCCGCATCGCCTCCGCCACTTTCGATGAGCCCAGCGCCACCTGGACTCTCACCACCGAGGACGGGCCGCAGCTTCGTTCCCGTTTCGTGGTGTCCGCCATGGGCGTGTTGTCGGTGCCGTACTGGCCGGCCATCCCCGGGCGGGAGCGGTACCAGGGCGGGGCCTTCCACACAGGCCAGTGGCCCAAGGAGCCGGTCGACTTCGTGGGCAAGAAGGTGGCGGTGATCGGCACCGGCGCCAGCGGCGTGCAGCTCATCCCCGAGGTGGCCAAGGAGGCCGCCGAGCTGGTGGTGTACCAGCGCACGCCGAACTGGAACTCACCGCTCAACAACGGGAAGATCACCGAGGAGGAGCAGGCTGAGATCAAGGCCACCTACGACGAGATCTATGACTCCTGCATGAACTCCTTCGCGGGTTTCGTCCACCGGGCCTCTCGCAAGCGCACCTTCGATGAGTCCAAGGAAGAGCGTTGGGCGCTGTACGAGAAGCTTTACCACCAGAAGGGTTTCTCCAAGCTCATCAGCAACTACCGGGACATGATGACCAACCGGGAGGCCAACGCCGAGTTCTCGGAGTTCATCGCCGAGAAGATCCGCGCCCGGGTGAAGGACCCGGCGCTCGCTGAGAAAATGATCCCGAAGGACCACGGTTTCGGCATGCGGCGCCCACCCATGGAGACCTTTTACTACGAGGCCTACAACCAGCCCAACGTGAAGCTCGTCGATCTCAATGAGACCCCGATTGTCTCCATTACCGAGGCCGGCATCGAGACCAGCGACGGTGAGCGGGCCTTCGACATCATCGTGTGGGCCACCGGGTTCGATGGGTTCACCGGCGCGCTGACCCGCATGAACGTGGTCGGTGAGGGCGGCCGGGTGCTGCGCGAGCAGTGGTCCCAGGGTGTGGTCACCTACCTGGGGGCCATGGTGCCTGGTTTCCCCAACCTCTTGATGGCCGGCGGTCCGCACCTGATCGCGGGGAACTTCCCCCGGGCCACCGAGATCATGGTCGACTACATCAACGGGATGCTCGAGTACGCCCGGGCCAACGGCCACACCTACCTCGCGCCCGACGGCGAGGCCTGCGCACAATGGACCGAGGAGGTGCGCGAGGCCGCCAAGATCGCGCTCATCGCGGAGAACTCGTGGTTCCGGGGCGCCAACATCCCCGGCAAGATCAACGAGTACCTGCCCTACGCCGGCAGCCTCACCAAGTTCCGTGAGCGCATGGCCGGCATGGACGAGCAGGGCTACCCCGGCATCACGTTCGGCACCCCAGTCCGAGCCTGACTCTTTCGAAAAGGCGGGACGATCAGGCGGCACCGGAAAGGGCCACCTGACGCTGCAACACCAACACCTGATGACGCAACGCCAGAATCTCGGCGTCGCGACGGTCGCCGCTGGCCAGCAGCAATCCAACCCGAGCCAACACGAGACGAACAACGAACGGCACCGACCCCTCGAAACACGACCGCGGACCCTACCGCCAGAGAAGGATCTGACCAGCACAGACGCGCTTTCCGGCACGCACAGGGTCGGATCCGTGATGAGACTGAACGGAAGGCGTCACAGGCCGAGCAAAAAGCGGATCGAACCGGACGCCGGTTCTCAAGGGAGCAGGTTGAGGGCGCCGATGTTCGATCGAACGACGGTGAAGTGCCGTCGATCGAGTGTTGCGATGTCGTTGGTGCTGAGCCGTTCGGCGGCAGCGATCACGGATGAGTCGACCGTGCCGAGCGGGAGGTCGCGGTAGCGCGCCACGAGCTCGGCGATGCGCAACCAGTCCGACGCCGCGACTGGTTCGACGATGAGATTGCCTGCAGCGAGATCCCCGAGGAAGCGGACCTCGGGCTCGACGCCCAGTCGGGTGCCCAGCAGGTAGGTGACCTCGGTGATGACGAGTGTCGGCACGATCAGGGGCCCGGGATGCGTTTCGAGTAGGTCGAGACTTGCGGCGTGATGACGGTCGTCGCGGTCGATGTACGCGTACAGCGGGCCGGCATCGACGATTAGTGCGATGAGCCGACCTCGCTTGCGAGAATCTCCTCGATGCGTTCGGAGATGTCGGAGCGTCCGCTTGCGCCAGCAGCCGCAGCGAGGAGTCGGCGCTTTCCTCGCGGTGCGGCGAGCAGCGTCTCGATCGCCTCGCGTGTGAGTTCCGACACGGTGGTCCCTCGACGCTCTGCTTCGTGTCGCAGTCGGGCATCGAGATCGTCGGGGAGCTTGACTGTGGTGCGTCGCATGTATGCCAGCATACCCGGCTGTCAGCGAGAGCGAGCGCAGGACATCAACCGCTCTCCCCTCCTCCAACTCAGCTGCCCACGACTCGGCCCTCAACTCCTCCGCCTGTGAAACCGCGCGCAACGCGTGCTCCTACCGGGCCTTTCGACGCCAATGATCGACAAGCCTGTTTTGGGCGATCGTCACCAGCCAGCCGACACTCGGCGCAACCACCCTTCCGCTGGCGGGCTGACCAACTGCCCGGGCGCGCTCCGTAGGACGACTGTACGATTCGGCTCCGGAACGTGGGACACTTTCGCTATGCACGTCGGCTTCTTCACGATGAATACGGACCACTCGATGCCGATCGATCGGCTCGCCCGCGAGTTGGAGTCGCGCGGGTTCGAGTCGCTCTGGGTTGGCGAGCACAGCCACATCCCGGTGCGGCGTGACACCGCCTATCCCGGTGGGGGCGATCTGCCTGAGGCGTACACGCGGATGTCGGATCCCTTCGTGTCGTTGATGGCGGCTGGGGCGGCGACCGAGCGACTGAAGCTCGGAACGGGGGTGTGCTTGATCTTGGAACGGGATCTCGTCGAGACGGCGAAGACCACGGCCACGCTCGACAGGCTCACCAACGGCCGTCTGATCATGGGAGTCGGCTGCGGTTGGAACGTGGAGGAGTTGCGCACCCACCAGCCGGATCTACCGTTCACCAAACGCTATGGCGCCATGCGTGAACGGGTGGCGGGCCTGCGGGCGTTGTGGACCGAGGACGAAGCGGCCTACCACGGCACCTACGTGAACTTCGGGCCGCTGTATTCCTACCCCAAGCCGCTCCAGCAGCCGCATCCCCCGATCATGCTCGGTAACTGGGGGCCGGTTGGGCTGCGCCATGTGATCGACTATGCCGATCAGTGGGGTCCGGTCGATTCGTTCATGGCGGACCCCATTGCTGCGATCGCCACGTTTCGTCAGCAGTGCGCAGACGCCGGCCGGGACCCCGCAACGGTGCCGGTCACCGTGTTCCTGACCGGCAACCCCCCGCTCGGCATGCTCGATACGTACCGCGAAGCGGGAGCGGTCCGCGTTGTGCTGGGTACCGGCCATCCGGCGCTGCACCGCGAGCAGAAGGCCCTGCCCTTCATCGATCGTTACGCCGACGCCATCAGCCAGCTCGCCTGAGCGCCCTTCAACAGATCCGAGCCGGTCGCACAACCCGAAAGGTCTCGGGCAACCGGGCGAGCGTCAGGCGGGCCCGGTTGCTTCGTGGTCTGCCCGGCCCCTCGAACGTAGCCATCGACGAGACGACCGATGCAGAAGCCGGGCGGAGAGTGTCGTCCGATCATGAGGTGTGTTAGACGCCGTCGTGGATGACCACGCGGGGGTGGGTTTGCGATGGATCGGTTGGAGATCGCGCAGAGCGCCGTGTCCAAGCTCGAACATGTAAGCATTTGTCAGCAGAACCGCTCAGCGGGACCGAAACCGACGGTCATCTCCGAGGCCCGGGGCCTGCCCCCGCCGGTACGAGGATGCGTCGCAGCCGGAGTGTCGTGCGCCGCGCGGGGTCGGTAGACCCGCTGAGTTGGATCGCGACGGCGACGGTGAGGATGACGATGAGTTGCCGGCCAGCGTCGGGGGCGCCGGGGTCGGCGGGCACGAGTTGTAGCTGGGCGCAGCTCGCTTGGGGGAGCCACTCGGGGTGTTCACGTCGGAAGCACTGGTTGAGCCGGGCCCGCTCGTCGTCGACGTGTTCCTGCTCCGGTGAACGTTGTCCGGGTGGCGGCGATAAAACATGGTGGCCTGAACGTGCCGAGAATGGGTCGACACGGGCTTCGTTTCGCTCAAGTGCGACTCAGCTACGTGCTGGCCGTGAACCGTCGCAACGACGCGGTGTCCACGGTGATGAAAATGGGTCGCGATTACCGCTTTCGCCTGGGAACGGATGAACTCCGACCACGACGGCCCCGACCTCGGCGGTGTTGGCTCACGACCCGGGTCCCGCAGGATCTTCCACACCGTCGACGCGGCGACCCTGTGGCGGAGTTGGTGGAGTTCGTCGTGGATCCGCCGGTGCCCGGGCGTGGCACGACTCGAAGCCACCGGCCGGGTATGTTGCGCTCGTGGACGCGATGACGCATGCCAGTGGCGGCGCTTGGTCCCGTCCCCTCCGGCGCTGGGTGGGCGTGGCGGCGACGCTGACCGTGCTGTTGCGGTTGCCGTTTCTCACCACACCGTTGAACGTGGACGAAGGCGGTTACGCCACTATCGCCTCGCAGTGGGCTTCGGGAGCGCAGCTTTACCGCGATGTGTGGGTGGATCGCCCGCAGGGATTGCTGGTGTTTTACCGGCTGGTGTTCGCCGTTCTCGGTCCCCACGCTTGGGCCGTGCGTGCTGTGGCTGGGTTGTGGGCCGCGGCTGGGGTGGTGGCGGTGGCGGAGGTGGCCCGGGCGCGGCGCGGGTCACGAGCGGGTGCCTTGGCCGCCATGGTGTTTGCCTTGTTGTCCGCGACGCCAAGGGCGGAGGGCTTCGCCGCCAACGGTGAGCTGCTGGCGGCGGTGCCCTCGGTCGGATGCGTGGCACTCGTGTTGGGCGCCAGAGCGGTGAGCACCGTTGGGGGGCGGCGCGCCGCACTGCTTGGCTCGCCCGGGCGGCTGGTGGCGGCGGGGATCTGTGGTGGCGCCGCGGTGCTGCTGAAGCAGTCCGGCTTCGACGGTGCGGTGGCGGTGGTCGGTTGGCTGCTCGTCGCCGGCGCCTTCCGCCGGTATAGCAGGGCCCAGGTGGCAGGAGCGTTGGCGTTGCTGGGAACGGGAGCAGCAATCGTGGTACTACCCACGGTACTGCATGGTATGTCGCTGGGTCTGGGGGACTGGTGGTTCGCAGTGGTGGGTCAGCGCAGCGGTAGCCAGAGCGTGTGGACGGGAGACCTGACCAAACGGTTGGAGCGGCTTTGGCGCCTGGTCGGCACA